>JAOUGB010000420.1 GCA_029857875.1 Desulfobacteraceae bacterium
GTGGTATACATTAAGATATTATCTGACGCCCCGGTTTGCAGGGGCGTCTGAAACTTGGTTAGGGCCTCGGCAAGAAATAATTACACATCTTGCTTGTCTTTTGGCCCGTCTACCGCGTTACATCCACCGGCACATATCCTGATATGCACCGGCGGATGTGCCTTGTTGACAAACCAAAATCCGGCGCAATCTTGTGGAATTATTTCTTGCCGCGACCCTTAAGGGAAGGACATGTATTCTTCGACAACTCAACAGACGTCTTTAACCGGGTCGAAGGACTTCCGGATGCTTGTATTCGCCTGCAAATGGTGCGGTTTTATCGCTGCAGACGGTGCCGGCAGGAAACGAATACCGCTGACGCCCCATTTTCGGCTCATTCCTGTAGAGTGTGCGGCAAGCGTGGAACCGGACGTCATCATCAGGGCCCTGGCGGACGGAATTGACGGTATCGCGATATTAGGATGCCACCTTGGAGGATGCCGGTACAATCAGGCCAACCATATGGCTGTGAAACGGAACGAACTCCTTCAGGACCTGTTCGATATCATCGGTGTGGATCGGCGCCGCCTGATGGTCAGCTGGGGTACGGCCCATGAGCCTTTCCAGTTTGAAAGGGATATTCATCGTTTTCAGCAGATTCTTGAGAAGCTGCCTCCGATGGATCATTTGCTTAAACCGCCAAAGTTTCAAACCAATCGCTTATGAAGATTCTTATTCAGGCACGTCAAATCGCAAAACAAATTTTGGAAAAAGGACAGGCCGACGCCATTCTCGGGCTCATGGAGAAAAACGGGTTTGTAGGGCCCGGTCTCCTGCGATCTCCCCAGGATGCAGAGGATCTCGTTCTTGAGCCCAAGATTCTTCTTTCCAAAATAGGTTTGAGGATACTCAAGGCAGCGCCTGCCGGATTTCGGCTGGCGATCATGTGCCGGGGGTGTGATGAGAGAGCGCTGCGGGAGCTTGCAAAAATGAACCAGCTTGATTTAGGCGCCGTGCGGCTTGTCGGTGTTGCATGCGGTGAATTTCAGGCTGTCCGGTGCATGTGCCAGCGGCCATATCCGACCCATACCGACGTTGGGAAAAACGTCACGGGCGTCGATCCGTTTTCCGATGAGAAGATGCTTGCACTTTTACAAAAGGAAGACATCACAGGAATGAAAGGCTGGGCTTCTATGTTACAGAAGTGTATCAAATGCTACGGATGCCGGAATGCTTGTCCGCTTTGCGTCTGTGATCCATGCAGATTGACAGACGGCGCATGGATACTACCGATCGATATTTCTCCTGAGCCGATGGCGTTCCACTTGATACGGGCCTTCCATCTGGCAGACAGATGTGTCGCCTGCGGAGCTTGCCAGGAAACCTGCCCAGCGGACATTCCGCTTCTTGCGATTCAGCTCTTCTTGCGAAAAGTCATGAAAGAGCGTTATGGATACGAACCCGGTCTTGATGCTGAACTCCGGTATCCGCTTTTGGGAGACCTGATTAAAGAGTCCGGTAAAGACGATGAACTGCCGTCATGGGAATCCTCTTTAAGCCCAAAGCAGCCCCTTGTCGAGAGGGGCGAAGAAAAAATTTAAGTATAGGAAAATGACCCTTTATCCTAAAAGCAGTAATGATTTGACAACGGAAGTGTTCGGTGTATTGCGGGACTCAGGGGCTTTCTGCTGCGTGGAATGCGGAAAATGTGTGGCCGTATGCCCCATGGCGGACATGTACCCATACTTCTCCCATGACATGTCGCCAAGGGGATTTTTAAAGGCCGCCCGGATGAGCCCCAAAATAATTGAGGACGGGAGGCTGTGGTGCTGTGCGGAATGCAATGCATGCACCGAAACGTGCCCTGAAGGCGTCAGCTGCCGGGAGATGGTCAAAGGGCTGAAAAAGATTGCCTTGGACAGAGAAAAGGCGGACAAGATGAAACGATGTTCGTTGTGCGGAATCATTTACACATCGATGCAGATCATCGATTTTCTGACAGACAAGTTGAAGCAGCAGCATTTCGACTATCTGGAGCTTTGTCCCTCCTGCCGGATGGCCGTATACCTTCGAAGAAATGCTTGAACCTGAGAATATATGGACTTGAATACCGAAGGACAAACACATCACACACAGAGCCGCGAAGCGGAGAAGAGCGTCTTTCTCAACGCCGAAGACATGTTCCCCAGACCCAAACCGGATCGCAATTTTCTAAACCGAATCAGGGAGAGGCGTCGTCCCCTTATCGTTTTTGATCCTGTCAAATGCACGGGATGCGGCACGTGTGAAATGATCTGTTCCAGTAGAAACGGGTCTCCTGTTGTTCCTTCTTCTGCCAGTATCCGAGTGATTCGGGATGAACGGTACGGCAAAAATTTTGCGATTTATTGCCAGCAGTGTCGCGAACCTTTTTGCATGGAAGTATGCCCCACCCAAGCAATTGCAAGAGGAAAGGACGGCATTGTTCGGATTGACGATATCCGCTGTGTTGATTGTGCGCTTTGTGCGATGGCCTGCCCCGAGGCCGCTCCCCTTATCGATCCGATCAGCAGCAAGGTGCACAAGTGTGACCTGTGTGAAGGCGAACCCCTTTGCGTTGCTCACTGCACCGAGCAGGCCCTGGTTTTTACCGGAGGAAAGAGATTCGGCTGGATCCGACTGCTGCGGTGGCCGGTTCAGCTCTCCGCTTTTCTACTGCTTGTCGTTATTCTGATCGGCTCGTTTTGTTCATTTGTTGCCGGGGCTTTTCAGCTCTCCTGCCCGCTGGGAGTTTTACAGAATATTGCATCGACCCGCATGCTTATTCTCGTGTCTGCCATCGCTGCGATTCCGCTGATGCTTTTAACCGTATTGGGGGGGAGGTTCTTCTGCGGCTGGTTGTGTCCTTTCGGATTTTTCCTCGATCTGATCGACAAAGTGATCGTAAGGCGGCTCCGACTGCCTGGTTTTCTCCGAGCGCGGTCCGCCAAGTACGGTGTTCTGGCGGCTTCAATCGGTGGTTCCTACGCCCTGGCTTACCAGGCATTCTGTACGGTCTGTCCCATCGGCACCTTGTGCCGAGCTCACGGTGTACAGGGCGTATTCAAAGGCTACGAACTTGCTATTTTGCCGGCTGTGGCGTCACTCGAGATAGGGGATCGGCGAAGCTGGTGCCGATATTATTGTCCGGTCGGTGCGCTGCTGGCGCTGGCGGCCAGAATCGGGCTGATTAAAATCGTCATCGGCGCCAGTAAATGTAAGAAATTTTCCTGTATGCGGTGTGCCGACATCTGTCCCATGGGAATCGTAGACAGGAGAGAACTCATAGAAGGCATATCCCCGCGGCTGCCCATGGACGAATGTATTTTCTGCAT
>JAOUGB010000015.1 GCA_029857875.1 Desulfobacteraceae bacterium
GTCACCATATGTCAGGGCGTCACCATGGCGAGAACATACGGATGGACGGTGGGTCTCACCAAGGAAGATCTGATTTGTGTTCCTGCGATGATCGCATTTGGATTGAGTGGTGCTGACGACCCGGCTGAAACACTTGGGAAATTGTTTTGTGAGGTGGACTTTTCCCAGACAGAAGAAAGGGGTCGTAAAGAAGTTGAGGAAATGGTTCGGTTGGATAATGAAGCATGTGAAGCCATTGTTTTGACGCCTTTAAAAAAAGGCTTGTTTGACCCGGACACGGTGGCATTTTTTGGCAATCCTGCCCAGGTAATGCGCATGATTCAAGGACTGGTTTTTGAAGAAAGCCGTCGTGTTTCAGGAAATTTCGGGGGAAAGGTAGAATGCACCGAATATCTTATTGCCCCTTATAAGACCCAATCTCCACGGGTTGCTATTCCGGGGATGGGAGATCGAATATTTTCCATGACCCAAGACGATGAAATGGTGTTTTCTATTCCTGGAATTTTGCTTGATAACCTGGTTAGAGGTTTGAAAAACGCAGGGAAAAAAATCGGTGCCCGTTATCCGGTGACATTTTATCAGAATTTTCAACCGGAATTTCCCAAACCTTACCAGGTATTGGGGACTGCTTTGGGCATTTTGTGATGATATTGGCTTTTATTTGACACACAGGCTCCTTTAATCTATAAACTGCCTAAGATTTAATGGCAAAATAAGTTAAAATTATGATATATTAATCTATTTTACCGGAGAGCGAAACCCATCCTAATGTGGTGGCGCTATTTGCCGGTTAAAATGGATAGTTATTCGCCATTAATACAACTAACAAGATGTTACAATTTAACTGCTAACAAATAATAGAGTAAAAATATGTTGATTCCTGAGAAATCTCCCCAAATCAGTATCGAGAGCGAGATGAAAAAATCGTATCTCGATTATGCCATGAGCGTGATTATCGGAAGAGCTCTGCCGGAAGTCCGTGATGGTCTAAAACCTGTTCATCGACGCATCCTGTTTGCAATGAGAGAGCTTAAAAATGACTGGAATAAGCCGTATAAGAAATCAGCGCGCATTGTCGGTGATGTTATCGGTAAATATCACCCCCACGGTGACACCGCTGTTTACGATACCATTGTGCGGATGGCCCAGGATTTTTCTTTAAGATATCCTCTGATAGACGGGCAGGGCAACTTTGGTTCTGTTGACGGCGATCCCGCTGCTGCGATGCGGTATACAGAAATCAGAATGATGCGCATGGCCCATGCAATGTTGGAGGATTTGGACAAAGAGACCGTTGATATCGTACCCAATTACGACGAATCATTAACAGAGCCAACCATACTCCCTGCCAAAGTGCCCAATCTTTTGATCAACGGGTCTTCGGGTATTGCTGTGGGTATGGCGACCAATATTCCGCCCCACAATCTTTTTGAGATCATTGAAGCCATCAAAGCTATCCTCGACAATCCTGATCTAACCTGGAAGGATCTTCTTGAACATATTCCAGGACCCGATTTTCCGACGGCAGGTATTATTTATGGCACAAAGGGGATTCATGAAGCATATCGAAACGGCCGGGGTATCATTCGAATTCGGGGCAGGGCCGTCATCGAAAAGGATAAAAGGACCGGAAAAGAGACAATCGTTGTCACAGAACTTCCCTATCAGGTCAACAAGGCAAAATTGATCGAAAAGATTGCAGAATTGATGAAACACAAGCGAATCGAAGGGATCAGTTATGTGAGGGATGAATCAGATCGAGAAGGGATGCGAATTGCAATTGGCTTGAAAAAAGATCAGATAGCGGGAGTGGTTGTCAATCAGCTGTATAAACACACACAAATGGAAAACAGCTTCGGTATTATTTTTCTTGCAGTTGTGAACAACCAACCGAAGATTCTTACATTAAAGGAAATCCTTGAGTATTTTGTATTTCACCGCAAAGAAATCATCATCCGACGGACACAATATGACCTGAAAATAGCTGAAGCGCGGGCTCATATTTTAGAGGGTTTGAAAACCGCTTTAGAAAACCTTGATGATGTTGTTTTCCTCATTCGGGAGTCAAAGACACCCATGGAAGCGAAGACGGGTCTGGTTCAGACTTTCGATTTGACTGAAATTCAGGCACAGGCCATTCTCGATATGCGATTACAGCGACTCACCGGACTCGAACAGGAAAAGATAATCGAAGAATATAAAAATATTCTTAAGGATATCGCATGGTACAAGGAAATTCTTGGCAGTGAGCGTATTGTGGAAAATATTATCAAAGATGAGCTTTCAGAGATTCAGCAAGAGTTTGGTGATGAGCGTAGGACAGAGATTGTTGAATCAACCAAAGAAATAACCATTGAAGATATGATTGTTGAAGAGGATATGGTCGTTACCATTTCAAAAAGCGGCTATATCAAACGGAATCCCATTACGCTTTACAGTAAACAGTTGCGCGGGGGTAAGGGAAAGATGGCCATGGGTGTTAAAGAAGACGATTTTGTTGCCGATCTTTTTATCGCTTCCACCCACCATACCTTTCTTTTTTTTACGAATCAGGGCCGAGTATACTGGTGCAAAGTTTATGACATTCCACAGGCAGGCCGTGCCAGCCGGGGCAAAGCGATTGTTAATCTTCTTAATTTGAGTAAAGATGAAAAGCTTACAACAGTTCTCGCTGTTCCAAAGTTTGAACCGGGATATCACATTATAATGGCAACGCGAAACGGCTTGGTCAAAAAAACGGATCTTATGTCGTTTTCCAGACCCAGAGTCGGGGGCATTATCGCTTTAAGCCTGGTTCCGGGTGATGAGTTGATTGCAACACGGATTACCGATGGGACCCTAAATGTCTTTTTAGGATCGGCAACGGGCAAATCGATCCGGTTTCACGAATCTGATGTCCGCCCCAGCGGTCGTGTGGCAAGAGGCGTTCGCGGGCTGAGGCTCGCTTCGGGTGACCGAATTGTTGGAATGGAGGTTTTAAGCCATGGTCAGACCCTGTTTGCGGCAACGGAAAACGGTTATGGAAAAAGAACGTCCATTGATGAATATCCTTTGCAAAGACGGGGAGGTAAGGGTGTAATTACGATTAAAACAAGTGAGCGAAACGGACAGGTTGTCTCCATACGCCTGGTAGATGAACATGATGATTTGATGCTTATGACCGACTCCGGAAAGCTTATCCGAATATCTGTCAGCGGAATTTCAGTTATCAGCCGTAACACCCAAGGGGTAAAGCTTATTGGATTGGGGCTGGGAGAGAAGGTCGCCGGTATTGCAAGGCTGGCGGAAAAAGAAGATTATTTAAGCGAAGAATGAAGGTGGCATACCGGTGAATATGCAGATAGATGTAAGTAAAGTGAAAATCGGTGTCGTGGGTGCTGGAAGCTGGGGAACCGCCCTGACAAATCTTCTGGCATTGAAAGGTTTTAAAATCGACCTGTGGGTATTTGAAAAGGAGGTAAAAGACCAGATCGAATCATACAGAGAAAACAAAGTTTTTCTCCCCGGTGTTTCTCTTTCAGATCATATTTGTCCTTCCAACGATATTGAAGCCGTTGTTAAGGGAAAAGATCTTTTGCTCATGGTTGTTCCATCTCATGTTATGCGGGAGACCGCGAGTAAAATCCGCGAGCATATTTCCACAGAGACGATCATTGTGTCGGCTTCTAAAGGTATTGAGAACAAAACCCACTTGACCATGTCCGGTGTGTTAAGAGAAATTTTTCATGAGATTTCCGAAGATTCTTTTGCGGTTCTTTCAGGGCCGAGTTTTGCACGGGAAGTTGTTCGGAAAGTTCCCACTGTTGTCGCTGTTGCATCCAAAAACCAAAAAGTGGCCGTTTTTGTTCAGCATATATTTGCAACCTCGTATTTCAGAGTCTACACAAACAACGACATGATCGGTGTTGAGCTGGGAGGTTCGGTTAAGAATGTCATCGCCATCGCCTCCGGAATTATAGATGGCCTCGGCCTGGGATTAAATACAAGGGCGGCCCTAATTACCAGAGGTCTGACAGAGATGCGCCGGTTGGGGTTGAAGCTCGGGGCCAACCCGCGTACTTTCGCCGGAATTGCCGGTGTTGGTGATTTGGTTTTGACATGCACCGGAGACGTTAGCAGAAACCACACCGTGGGGAAAAAAATCGGAGAGGGCATGAAATTAAATGAAATTCTCTCTGAAATGAGGATGGTGGCGGAAGGGGTAAAAACAGCCAAGTCGGTTTACAATCTGTCACGAAAACTTGGTGTTGAAATGCCGATTTCTCATGAAGTATATCATGTTCTTTATGATGATATTGCACCCAAAGAGGCTGTACGCCGACTCATGACCCGGGATCTGAAACAAGAGCTGGATGAGATATAATCTGTGATGGTATATTGATGATTGTTTATTAAACATTTAATCCTGACATCTTTTTTGAGCCTTATCCGTGATCATACTGCTTCTTTCTGTTTAACGATTGCATCCATATAATTTTACCTTAAAATGAAAAAAAATCCCACCTCTAATCTGAAATCTAAGGTTGAGATTGTCCATACGCATAAAGGAGAAGGACATCGGAAAAGACTTCGGGACAAGTTTCTGAATTCCGGTCTGGAAGGATTTCATGACTATGAGGTGATTGAACTGCTTTTGACATTGGCCACGCCCCGAAAAGATTGTAAGGACGCCGCAAAGGCGGCTTTGAATAAATTTAAAACACTCCAGGGTGTGTTCGAAGCCTCTTCCAAGTCGCTTTGCGAAGTGCCAGGGATCGGCTCCAGAAATCTATTCGGGATCAAACTGATAAAAGCTGCTGCAGATCGCTATCTTGAAAAACGGTTAATCCATAAAGACCCCTTGAATAATTCCAAAGAACTTTTCGAATATCTTTATCACAGGTTAAGAGATAAACCCAGGGAGTGCTTTAATGCAGTGTTTTTAGATGCAAAAAATAGAGTTATTTCCACAGAAACACTTTTTGAAGGGACCCTGACAGCCAGTTCTGTATACCCGAGAGAAGTTGTTCTTGCAGCCCTTAATCATCATGCTGCAGCGCTCATTTTCGCACACAACCATCCATCGGGTGACCCGAAGCCATCACAGGAAGACATCGCCATTACGCGCCGTCTTGTTTTTGCCTTAAGGGTGATCGACATTACAGTTCATGAACATATCATCGTCGGTAATAACTGTTACTTCAGTTTTGCCGACGAGGGCTACATATCCCGGATGAATTGTGAATATGATCTACAGAATAAGCAGGTTTGAATTTCAAAGCCAAATGCTCAAAACAGCAAAAAAATGACAAACAAATGTATAGATAAAAAATATCCTAAATGCTTTGGTGAACTCGAGACTGTTTTTCCAAAAACCAAAGACGGGTTAAGAAACACACCGGAAACGTGTCTTGAATGTTTGCACAAAACAGCGTGTTTAAGATCAGCCATGGGAGGAGCCGGTGGAGTGAAGGTTCGAGAAGAAATTGTGGACCGGGCATATGATTCAGGTATGATGAGCTTTCTTGAAAGATGGTCAAAGAAAAAAGAACTTAAGCGTAAGTTAAAAAAGAGGATAAAAGGGGTGCATCAAAGGAGGGAGTGATGAAAACCATAAAGGAAATAGATATTACGGAGAAAAAAGTCTTCGTCAGGGTCGATTTTAACGTTCCGTTGGACGAACAACAAAACATTACCGATGATACCCGGATTCAGGCCGTATTGCCAACCTTAAGATATATTCTGGATAATAATTCAAAGCTTATCATCGCTTCACACCTGGGAAGACCCAATGGGAAAATAACACCCAAAATGAGCCTTTCTCCTGTAGCAAAGCGTTTGGGAAGGCTTTTAAAAACAGAAGTTGTCATGGCAAAAGACTGTATCGGTTCTGAAGTAGAAGAACTGGTAAACAAAATGAAAAACGGCGATGTGGTACTTCTGGAAAACTTAAGATTCCACCATGAGGAGCAGATAAATGATGATGAATTTGCGAAACAACTGGGCAAACTTTGTGATGTTTATATAAATGACGCTTTTGCCGTATCTCATCGTATCAATGCGTCGGTTGTGGCAATAACAAAATATGCACCGACATCCGGCGCAGGCTTTTTGCTTCAAAGGGAACTCGACTATTTTCAAAAAGCAATGGCTGATCCCTGGCGCCCCCTGGTTGCGATTGTCGGCGGAGCAAAGGTGTCAAGCAAAATCGGGGCGTTTGAGAACATGCTGCATCATGTTGACAAATTCATTATCGGCGGAGCCATGGCAAACACTTTTCTGAAAAGCATCGGCTGGAACATGGGAAAATCAATGGTAGAGATGGATCTTGTTGAAACGGCCGCATCGATAATAAAAAAAGCAGCTGAAAATGGTATAAAGTTATATCTGCCGGTGGATGCTGTTGTGGCAGACCGTATGGATTCCAAAGCGAATATCAAGATTGTACCCATACAGGAAATTCCTAATGATTGGATGGCTCTGGACATCGGTCCGGCGACAACCTTGCTCTATTCCGAAGCATTATATGATGCCAAAACCATTCTCTGGAACGGCCCTTTAGGTGTATTTGAAATAGATGCATTCAGTCGAGGAACAATCGCCATGGTTCGTAGTGTTGCTGATTCACATGCACTTTCAATTGTCGGGGGAGGAGATACAGACGTTGCTGTCCATAAAAGTGGCGAAGCCGAAAGAATAACCTATATTTCTACGGGCGGCGGAGCCTTTCTTGCACTTATGGAGGGGAAGACCCTTCCGGCTGTGGCGGCATTGGACACTTAGATAGTGTCTATCCATAAATAGCATCTTTCGGCCCATGCCTACGTTCTCGCTCTTTTGAAATCCTCAACGTAGCGCTGCTACGCCTGCGGTTGCAAAATCACTGCGGCCTTGGCCTGAACCTAAATCTGCCATTTCTGAATGGACACTATATTGATGATTGCAATATGCAATTATCAGTTGGATGATGATCGGTGACCAACGGTAATTATTGCTTTGACAAAGAAATTAACATCCACAAATAAAAATATTCATCGAATGCTCATTGCAGCTGTGGTTGTTTGTTTTATTATTTTTTTAGGATATGTCTACCATCAATATTTGTGGGAAAAGATTACTTACTTCTACCATCTTTTTGCCGACAGAGAGCAGATTAAAACCTTTGTCGCTTCGTTTGGTCAAGGTGCACCTGCAATTTTCATCATCATTCAGATTCTCCAAGTGCTTTTTGCACCTTTTCCAGGTGAAGCCACAGGTTTTATCGGAGGCTTTTTATTCGGAGCTGCAAAGGGATTTTTATATTCAAGCATCGGACTGACACTAGGATCGTGGATCAATTTTACAATTGGCCGGTTCATGGGAAAACGTTTTGTCAGGAAACTGATCCCTGAACGTCAACTGGATCGTTTGGATAAGATTATCAAGCGCCAGGGGGTTATTGTTCTGTTTATCCTTTTTGTTATTCCCGGCTTTCCCAAAGACTACCTGTGTTTATTTTTAGGTTTGAGTGCATTGCCTTTAAAGATCTTCCTCATACTCACAGGCATCGGACGAATGCCAGGGACATTGATGCTCAGCCTTCAAGGATCATACATTTTCGAACAGAAATACGGTCTGTTTGCAGTGATAATGGGACTGTGTATGATTGTTATCTTTTTTGCATACAAATATCGAGAGCCCTTGTATCAATGGCTTGAAAGGTATAACGAAAAATGATGATGTTAAGGCGTTGACGTTTTTATAAAACAATGCTATTATAAGAGGAAATTCAAAAAGATAAAGCAAATCCTGTCGTTCAACGAATACCGAAAGGAGAGACGATTGGCATTCTGGTCTGTAAGAGAAGAGCTGAGTCAGGAAAACAGATTAAGGCGTTCTTATTATGAATTGTTGAGAGATGAGCTTGATCAACAGATGTTTCAGTACTCCTTGATCGATTCTTATAATAACTTTCTGAGTAAAAATATCCCCTATCCATTTGTTGAAAAACGTGAGTTGAAGCCTCGTGCGCGCATTCCGGCTGTGGAATATGACTCCCAAAATACCTTCCTGGTGATTTTTGTAGAAGATACCATTCCATCAACTTGTAAGAAGTATATAAGGTTTTTCAGAACCAACAGGACCACCAAAACCAACCTTCTTCGATATGAGCCCCTTCCGCTTGCAAACAAATTCGATAGAAATCAGAAATACCTGGACTCTGCCCATTTCCACGAGTTGCTCAAGCTTTTGCTGCCTGTGGATTATGCGCTTTTAATCCAGAGGGATCCAGCCAGTAAGAAAAAGAATAGATACAACCTTTCCCATTTTCATGTAAAGATCGATTGGCCGATTGCAGATGCAGCCGAAGATATGGCCAGCAGCCTTCGATATATATCAAAGGATTTGTATGAAAAAGGAGATAAGTATGCCATAGATGTTCAGAAAAAATTTTTTGAGTACTATTGCCTTCCATTTGAGGTGGGTGGCAGAAGAACAGCTGCTATTGTTGCGTCCCAATATTTAAAAAGAATGGGGTGTATTTCGACAGTTTATGCAGCAAGCAGCGAATCGAGAGCATTGATACGGATATCCGAAAGAGGTGCTTCAAAAGCGGTTCTGATGAAATTTAAAGAAAGTGAAATGGAACAGATTGCAGAGGCAAATAACATTAAAGCACGTACATTTAAAAAAAATTACATTATTGCCCAGGAGAAAACCGAAGGAATTTGTATTTTCCAAGCCACTTATGCCTTTACCAATCATGCCAGGCCACCTGATGACGGCAAATTACGAGACATTAAACCCGATTTGAACTGGGTAAGCGTTGGCGGTCAGCATATTATGCCAAAACCGGGCGTCTGGAAATATCCTCCAATTTCCCTGAATCTCATATATACTTAGGGTTCGCTTAACCTATTTTTTTCATCATGGCGATTTCGTCACAATCCGGAAATTTTATACACATGATGCAGTCCGCCCAAATTTTTATGGGAAGTTCTGATCTGTCTATTTGTTGAAAACCGAAACGCTTGAAAAAACCGGGACGGTATGTCAGTGCAAACACTTTTTGTATTTCAAAAGATTTTGCTTCGGAAAGCACGTGTTCGACAAGTTTTGATCCGATTCTTACCCCCAAATGTTCCGGATGCACTGCCAGGGATCGTATCTCGGCAAGATCATCCCAACAGAACTGCAATGCACAGCATCCTAAAACGCCGGCGTCTTTGTCATCAACGTAAACCGTGAAATCTCTCACATGATCATATAAAACGCTTAAAGGTCGGGGTAAAAGTTCACCTTTGCGGCCATATTCCTGAAGCAGTGCATGAATGGTTTTTATATCCTTAATAGTGGCTTTTCGAATCATCGTCTTCCTCATCATCAATTATTTATTTTACCCAAGACCGAAAGTCAACAGCCATGAAGTTATTTTACCGAGATGATTTCGGTTCTGTTCCTTTCTTGAAAAGCGCTTTAACAGAATTAGGAGAGTCATCTGTTGCAAGAAGACCGGTTGATGGATCTATGGGTACTTTTACGACATCATCTGGAATATCAAAATATTGAATCGGTCTGTCAATGAGTGCTCTTTGCATGAATTCGATCCATATCGGCAGTGCTGCTCTTGCCCCTGTTTCTCCTTTTCCAATAGTCGTAAATGTATCTTGACCCACCCATACTCCGGTGGTAATCGATGGCGAAAAGCCGATAAAAAGCGCATCTTTGAATTCGTTTGTTGTTCCTGTTTTCCCGGCAACTGGGCGCTGAATAACCTTTGCTTTTTTGCCCGTGCCATCTTGAATGACGCTGCGGAGCATGTCTGTGATGACAGCGGCACTTTCTCTTGAAATAACGGCTTTTTTTTGAGGTTTTACACGCCATGCCAGTCGCCCGTTTCCATCAACGACCTCCATGACCCCATAAGGTTCTATGAGTTTTCCCTTATTCGGAAAAACCGAGTAGGCTGCTGTCAAATTAATCAATTTAACTCCAGAAGTGCCAAGGGCTAAAGAAAGATTCGGGTAAAGGGCAGATTCAATGCCCATAGTGTGTGCAAATCTGGCCACTGAAGAGGGCCCCAGCATCTCGATGAGTCTTACTGCAGGAATATTTTTTGAAAGCGCCAGCGCCGTTCTCAGCGTCATTTCACCTTTATAATCATCGGAAAAATTATTCGGTTGCCATTCTTTTTTTCGATTTCCAATTTTGAAGGCCACCGGTGCATCGAGAATAATCTTGCTTTGTGAAAAACCCTGTTCAATGGCATAGGCATAAACGATAGGTTTAAATGCAGATCCAGGTTGTCTTCTGGCGATTGTTGCCCGGTTAAAAGGGGTTTTTGAGAAATCCCTTCCGCCGACCATGGCAAGGATTCCGCCAGATAGCACATCCAGAGAAACGAGTGCGCATTGGGGATCAGGATTGTTTATAAATTGTTGTTTCATCCTATGTTCGAGGGCAGAAAGTCCTTTTTCAACGGCAAGTTCCGCTGCCTTTTGCAACTTAAAATCGAGTGTTGTAACAACAGTAAGACCACCTTTGTAAAGCCTTGACGAACCAATGGTATTTTCAAGATAAAATTTAATAAATTCGATAAAATAAGGTGCTTTGACCCTGGTTTTATTTTGTTTCGCGAGATTCAAGGGTGCTTCTTTTGCAATGTTAAAGGCAGCTTGAGTGATAACCCCTGTATCTTTCATTTGTTTTAAAACAATATTTCTTCGTTTGAAGGCAAGATCTTTATCAATTAAAGGAGAGTATCGCGAAGGTGACTTTGGGAGACCGGCCAAAAGGGCACATTCAGAAAGATCTAAATCACTTACAGGTTTACCAAAGAAAATTCGGGCGGCCGATTCCACACCGTAAGCGCCGCTGCCAAAGTATACTTGATTGAGGTAAAGCTCCAGGATTTCATCTTTTGTATATCGGCGCTCTATTTGAAAAGAGAGGAAGGCTTCCTTTGCTTTTCGCAACAAGGTTTTACGCGGTTTTAGAAAAAGTGTTTTGGAGAGTTGCTGGGTGATGGTACTGGCGCCTTCGACAAATTTGCCAGCTTTGATATCTCGAAAGATGGCCCTGAGAATTCCTTTCAGATCGATGCCGCTATGCTGATAAAAGCTCCTGTCTTCAGTAACGATTAAGGCCTTTTTTAGGTTATCAGGTATAATTTTTATCGGTACGGGATCCCTTTTCTCTAAAAAGAATTCCGCAAGGAGTACTTCATCCGCAGAGTAAATTCGCGTGATGGAAGATGGCTTGAAAGATTCAAGATTTCGAATTTGTGGAAGATCTTTCGTCAGGGCGATAAAAAACCCTGCCATACTTCCGAATATTATCCCAAAGAGAAAAAGAAGTAAAATCCCAATATTTTTTTTATTGAAATGGAATCCGGCTATTCTCATATATTTTTTATATCTTGACTGTTATATCCTTTGAATGTAAATACCAAACTCAATTTTCGCACCCTTAATTTTAAGTAACGAAAATAAGAGCGTAGCAGACCGGAAAAAATATTTAAGGTAAAATCATATTCAAAAAAAGCGATATAAATGTTTACAAGGAGTGTATCAATGACCCATCATCACCATGACCACGAGACACAGAGTGCTTTATCATTTGATGAAAAAATGATCAAACTACTTGAACACTGGATAAAGCACAATGAGGATCATGCTCAAACATACAGGGATTGGGCTCAAAAAGCAAAAGAGAAAAACAAGAGCAAGGCTGCCTTAATGCTGGAAGATGCAGCTGAGATGACCCTCTCGATTAGCAAAAAGTTTGAATCGGCCATAAAACTTATTGATGAGGGTTGAAAAGAGAGAAAAGGGATTACTTTTCTATTCCGATTCTGGCTTTGACACCCTTTTGAAAATAATGTTTAACCTCCTTCATTTCGGTCACCAGGTCAGCTTTTTCAATGATTCGGGAATCCGCACCCCGTCCTGTTATTACAAGTTCCACATCCTTGGGCTTTTCAATCATAATCTCCACTATATCCTCTACAGACAGAAGCCCAAGCTTTACAGCGACGTTTGCTTCTTCCATGATAACCACATTGTGTTGACCTGACTTAAAGGCCGCTTTGATTTTTTCTACACCCTTCCGGGCGGCTTCGATGTCCGAGGCAGAAGGTTTGTCTTTTATAAAACGGCCACTTCCGAACTGTTCCACCGTTATCAAATCTTTAAATCTTTTGAGGGCTTTTATTTCGCTATATTCGCCCATCTTAATGAACTGAGCGATAAAAACTTTAAGGCCCGCGCCGGCAGCTCGTATTGCCAGGCCCAATGCTGCTGTGGTTTTTCCTTTTCCATTCCCGGTATACACTTGAATATAACCTTTCATGTTACTCCTTTATCATCCATTCTGATAAGATCGTTGGGATAACACGCGTTATCCATTGCAACAAACACCATACTCCCGGGTTGGGCAAAAGCCAAGGACTGCCCGCGGTCATCGAATATGGCATGAATTCTATCATTTTTGACAGGGCCTTTTCTGGCTAATATCTGAATGATGTCACCTTTGAAAAATTTGTTTCGTACCTCAATCTCAATACCATGTTTTTTCGATTTGCCGATGACCTTTCCAATAAATTTTTGTCCGCTATTTCTTAAATTCTTATAGGCCGGCGATACCTGGTGGGGATCGTCAAAATAGAAGCCGGTAGAGTAACTTCTGTTACTCACAGCTTCGACTTCATAAAGCCAGTCTTTTTGAGTCATGTAGTCTTCTGGATTTTCATAATAGGCATCAATGGCTTCACGATAAACCTTAACTGTCGATGCCAGGTAGTTGATACTCCGCATTCGCCCTTCGATTTTCAGTGAAACGATACCCGATTCAATTATTTCGGGGATGTGGCCAATCATACACAGATCTTTTGAGCTGAACATGTAGCTCCCTCGGTCATCTTCAGCGATGGGCATATATTGGCCGGGTCTGAGCTCTTCCACTACGGCATACTTCCATCTGCAAGATTGAGTGCACATTCCCCGGTTACTGTCACGGTTCGCCATAAAGCTGCTCAGAAGGCATCGCCCGGAATATGCGATGCACATAGAGCCGTGAACAAAGGCTTCAATTTCAAGATCACAGTGAAGGGCAACTTCCTTGATCTCTTTTAAGGACAACTCTCTTGCAAGATTAACTCTTTTAATACCCAAAGTTTGCCAGAATAGGGCACTTTTTAGATTGGTTGTATTGGCTTGGGTACTTAAATGGATAGGAATTTGGGGTATGACTTTGGATGCTGTCATGAATATTCCCGGATCTGCGATGATGAGGGCATCTATCCCGATTTCTCCGAGTGAATGAAGATAATCCACAATTGATTTTTGTTCGTTGTTTTTTGGATATACATTACAAGCCGCATAGACTTTTACATGGTGTTTTCGGGCATACCTGACGGCATGTTGAAGTTCATCAAGGGTAAAGTTTTGGGAAAAGTTTCTAAGGCTGAATTCCTTGCCGGCCAAGTAAACCGCATCTGCACCATAGTGTATGGCAATCTCCAGTTTTTCAAAATTGCCTGCCGGTGCAAGGAGTTCTACTTTTTGGGGTGTTTTTATCATATTTTAAAAAGATGGAAGTTGATCGGCAGTGAGGCCAGAAAGTTTATGATATTGTTTGTCTTTCTCTGAAATAATCGGGTTTTCAACCGGCCACTCGATACCGATATCCGGATCGGCCCAGATAATTCCGCCTTCATCATCCGGCGCATAAAAATCTGAGCATTTGTAGCAAAAGAGCGCAAACTCACTCAGGACGCAGAAGCCGTGGGCAAAACCCTCAGGTATAAACACCTGCCGTTTGTTTTCATCCGATAGATGGATCCCGCTCCATTTGCCAAAAGTGGCAGAACCGGGCCGGAGATCAACGGCAACATCGAAGATTTCCCCGGAGATGACCTGAATCAGCTTGGCCTGGGGATGTTTGATTTGAAAGTGAAGGCCTCTCAAAGTGTTTTTCAGAGAATAGGAAAGATTATCCTGAACAAATGTCGCGTTGATTCCGGACGCGTTATATCTGTTCTGGTTGTAAGTCTCCATAAAAAAACCGCGTTTATCCTGAAAGGTTTTGGGCTCAATGATGAGAATTCCTTTTAT
>JAOUGB010000421.1 GCA_029857875.1 Desulfobacteraceae bacterium
TAAGTAAAACAGCCCTTTCCAGGGGTTATATCAAAACCGAGTCCTCTGGGCCCCGGATTCTATATTCCGGTCTATAGCACCTGCTCATCCCGGTTTGGAAGTTTTACCAGGAAAATCACACAGATCATAAAGCGGGCAAGTGGGACACAGCGGCTTTCTCGCTTTGCATATGGCCCTTCCGAAATAGATCAATTGCAAAGAAAATACGTTCCATTCTTCTCGGGGAATAATTTCCATCAGGTCATACTCAATTCTAACCGGGTTGTTATTTACCGTCAGTCCCAATCTTTTTGATATTCTTGCCACATGTGTATCCACAACAATACCCGGGATATTAAACACACTGCCAAGGACCACATTGGCGGTTTTACGTCCCACACCGGGAAGTTTTATCAGTTCATCCAAAGATTGAGGCACCTGACCGTCATATTTTTCCAGAAGACTTTTGGAACAGTTTTTGATATTCTTTGCTTTGTTTCGAAAGTAACCGGTGGGTCGAATCAACTTTTCAATGGTTTCATTCGAAGCACTTGCAAAATCATGGGGAGTTCTTAGTTTTTTAAATAAATCTTTGGTGACGCCATTAACCTGTTTATCCGTACATTGAGCAGATAGTATGGTTGCCACAAGAAGTTCAAAAGGGCTGGCGTGACGAAGCTGGGTTTTGACACGCGGATAGGTTGCTTCTAGTATTTTCAGAATTTTTGCAGATCGGGTCTTATCTTTTATCTGTTTCGTTTTTTTTGCCATTGTAGATCCTTTTTAGATTTATTTTTGTTTGATCTTTACCTGGTTATATGGGCATTGCCTGCCCCGCATTGCGTGGGTTAGAATTATCCGGCTCTACCGAGTAAAAAAAATGCCAAGTGACTAAAGTGAACTAAAGTTTAAAGTGAGCTAAAGTTAAGGAATTCTGCCAATTATATATAAAATAACCGGAGCGAAGCGACTCCATAACTTTAGGCACTTTAGCTCACTTTAGGCACTTATAACTTATCCAGTTTTCAGAAGAGCAACCCCTTTCCCCGTGAACAACCGGGATCTAAGATAGGGGCAATCAAAAGCCTGATCCTATGGGCAATGATTCTTTACTCATTATTGTTTTGAGATACCGTATATCATGAATCTATCTTTAAAAAAAGTGAGCGCTTTAGGACTTTGTTCCGGCGGATTGGACAGCATGCTGGCCGCCATGCTGTTGCGAAAACAGGGAATAAAGGTCCAGTGGATAACCTTTGAAACCCCCTTTTTTTCATCCGAAAAGGCCGAACAGGCATCCAAAACTACCGGAATACCGCTCATCGTTGAAAATATAACACCGATCTACCTGAAGATGCTGACAAATCCGAATTGCGGCTATGGAAAATATATGAATCCGTGTATGGACTGTCACGCGTTGATGTTCAACCTGGCGGGAAAGATAATGAAAGAAAAAGGGTTTGATTTTCTTTTCAGCGGCGAAGTGCTGGGTCAGCGTCCCATGTCTCAAACCATGAATTCTCTTCGCTATGTAGAGAAACAATCCGGCTTTAAAGGTTATATTTTACGCCCTTTAAGCGCCAAAAAGCTTCCTGAAACCATGCCCGAAAAACAGGGACTGGTAAACAGGGGCCTGTTGCTTGACATATCCGGAAGGTCCCGAAAGCCTCAGATAAAACTTGCCAAAGAATTTGGAATTAAAAACTATCCGTCCCCTGCCGGCGGGTGTCTCCTCACGGACAAAGGATACGCATCGCGGCTCAAAGACCTTTTTGAGCACCAGGAAATCTATGCCGAAAGGGAGCTTCATCTTTTAAAACATGGGCGGCATCTTCGGTTAGACAAATCCACAAAAATTATCGTGGGACGAACCCAGAAGGATAATGAAAGCATACAAAAATACTATGACCCGAATTTGGACACCATTATCAAAGTCAAAACGTTTCCTGGTCCCATTGTTTTGATGCCGCACGACGGCAGCAAGGAAGTCAGGATACTGGCAGCTTCTATATGCGTGGGCTACAGCAAGGCTCCGGAACTTACTCCGGTTGAAGTTTCGGTGACTACACCCCAAGGGCCTGAGATCATCCGGGTCATCAGTGTCCCGCCCAAGGAAATCAAGCACTTTCTGATATAGGTCTTAAGCTAATTGGTCTAATTCATAAACTTTAGGCACTTTAGTTCACTTTAGGCACTTTAAACTTTACATCTTGTTGTCTTAGCATCGACTTTAAGACCTTACAATACGTCACCCTGGCTTCCCCGGGTCCATAAAAATCTTCCAGAACCGATTCCTGTCGGTATCCTCGGTTTTGGTAGAAAGCCCGGGTACTGTCATACTGTGGGCGTTGAGAGGTTTCCGCATAGATGCGCGTTCCGCCGGCCTCTTGAACCAGACGCTCGATTTCTTTCAACAGCCGTTTCCCCAGGCCTCTCCCCTGAAAGTCAGGATGAACCGCAATCCAGTATAAGTCGTAGCTGGAGGCCGTACAGGGAATGGGACCGAAACAACCATATCCGGCCAAACGGCCATAAGACTCTGCCAGGATAAAATGATAACCGCTGTCAGGCCCCTTTGACAGCCGTTCTTTTACCAGTTCCTCGGCCAAATCCACTTCGGTCGGATAAAAAAAACCGGTAACCTCCACCAGGCGGCGAATCCTCTCGGGATCGACTGGTTCCAGGTCGTAACGAAACTTGACGCCATGGAGAAAATCCAAACGCAGTTCACCCTTTGGAAATCCATGAACAGCTTCGGCCAGACCTGTGAAAAAGCGCAGGGCGTTGGTTCCCAAGGTCCGATTCCTATATCCGCCCTCCTGAACAACCACCGTCGGAAGTCCCAATTCCCCGATCATTCGACCGTTGGTCTCAAAATCCTTGGACGTCAGGGACCACGTTCCGGTGGGATCTCCCTTGCCCGTATCCAGGCCCAGTGCCACCACGAGAAAATAAGGATCAAACTGCACTATCCTGCGAATGGCCTTGGCCAAGGCTTGACGATATTTTTTACCATCCACCGCTTCGGACAGGGGAAGATTCAGGTTAAAACCGTCACCGTCACCGTCTCCCCGCTCATCATCGAATCCCGAAAAATAGGGATAAGCAAATTTCGGGTGTCCGTGAATGGAAACCGTCAGCACATCCGATCGCCGGTAGAAGATGTCCTGCTGGCCGTTGCCGTGGTGATAATCGATATCTAGAACGGCAACTTTTCCAAAATCAGAAAGGTGTTGGGCTGCGGTGGCGGCATTGTTGAAATAGCAGAAGCCCCCGAAAGAATGCCGTTCGGCATGGTGGCCCGGCGGCCGGACCAGGGCATAGGAGAC
>JAOUGB010000422.1 GCA_029857875.1 Desulfobacteraceae bacterium
ACAGGAGCCAAATTATCTTCGTCCCGCATAACGGATTGGTTCGTTTTTGGTCACAGTCGTATCCGTGTGAGGTTTATACGATCCATTGCATTTCCATTCGATAAATCCATCATCTTGTGGATTTGTAGGATTGAGATCGAATAACAATATGTACCACTTGTATTTTTCTCTAATTAAGTTAAACCCCCAACTTGCGGGATCTTCCGCTAACAATATCTTTATTTGTAAAATATGATTCTCATTTTCAATAAAATCTGCACAGATACGCATTGAGTCTAAATTATAAAACGTGATCTTATCTAACGCTTTTTTAAATTCATCATAAGAAATATTTGAACGCGTGTTGGTAGAAAGCAATTTATATGCTTTCATTTCTTCTGATTTATATATTGCGGCAAGGTAGTTTCTGAGGGTTTTAATGGGCCTTGATGAAGGTAGTCTAATGATATCTCCTGGATAGATTAAATCGGGATTTGAAATTCGGTTTTGCTGTGCAATTTTATCATAATCATGGGTGCCGGTGAACATGAGTGTGATTTCGCTTAGCGTATCTTCTGGTCTAACAATATAATCATATGCTCTGGTTTCCGAGGAACAACACAGTACTATTCCAGAAAAAGTGCTAATTAAAAAAACGATTATCAAGGTGAGCTTTTGCAATTTTAACCCAATTTTTTTGATGAGTAAAAAGATTTCGAGGGGATGATTTCACACCACTATCCTTTTTTAGCATATACGAATCATTAACCTCAATCCAAATCTGAAATCAGAGTTCGAAATCTCCGCTTGGCTATTCTTGAAGGAAGATTTTTAACAACTACTTAAGGTTATTTTATTGTGGAAACCAAAACCGAGGAAGTGCTCCCTGCCGGGCGTACAAATAGAAAAGGCAGGGTCATTTTGACTCTGCCTTTATCGGTTATCTACAAACAAATAATTATTTTACAGCTTCCTTCAATGCCTTTCCGGCAACAAACTTTGGCACCTTACTCGCCGCAATATATATCTCTTCTCCTGTCTGAGGATTTCTGCCTTTACGAGCCTTCCTCTCTGTCACCTTAAATGTGCCGAACCCAACCAATGATACGGCGTCTCCTTTCCCCAGTGCCTCGGTAATGCTTGAAAGAACAACGTCCACGGCCGCCTGGGCATCCTTTTTGGTTTTTATGACCTTGGCAACCTCGCTGACTAAATCTGCTTTGTTCATGTTTTTTTCTCCTTTCACTTTTTGAAGGCCACGAGTACATAACTCGCAATTTAAAACTCGAAATATTACTCTTGTTTCAGCCGTTTAAAATATTCAATGCCCTTTCGATCTATAGCGGATTTCGAAAAAACATCAATTTCTACCCCTTTAGCAGAGCATATTGCTGTTATCCTCTTGCTCAGCGGATATTTTAGGGTAATAGCTTTATATTGTATGAACAACAAATAACCAAAAGATAATGAAAACAGCCAGGCCGGTTACAGCGATGGTTGAGAACAGTAAAACAATTGATTCCATTTTGATTTGATTTCGAATTTTCTTTTTTTTCGAATATCGATCAATGCTGTCTTGGTCTGTCTGAGACATTTTAGATTTAAATTTTGCTCTTTGACAATGGCCTATACCAATACATACCCGAAAGGGCGGCGATTGAAGCCTCAATTGGAACTCAGAGCCAAGTCATGAAAGAAAACAAATCCCTTTATGGAAGGGATGAAACATAGTAACGGTTTTAAGACCGTAGAAAAATAACCGAAAATAAATATTTATGAATGTTTATGGTGCATTTACGAAACCCCACAGGCTGGGTCGGGGCCGGCGTCTGCTATTGGCGGCTAATTGCCTGTGGTTATTCCTGCTTCAAGACACACTTCGTTGGAATTACCACTTTGAAAACCTTCAGTACTGAATGCTCTTACTATAAAATAATACGTTTTAGTTTCATCCAGTTCATAAATGGTGCACGTGGGATCTGTGGTTTCCCAGTATGGGTTGGTGTAATTATATGACTGACCTTCTTGACGATAAAAAACTGTATAGCCCGCTAAGTTTGGCTCATTATTCGGGGCCCATTTGAGGGTAATATCTATGGCATAGCCTGATGTCACGAAGCAAAAAAACAATAAAATAAAAAACATCGAATAATTCCAGGTGGTTAATATATTGTATTTTTTGTTTGTGCCACAACCAAAGAGACTTTTGACTTGTGCAATTTTACTTCGAAAACTTCGAATTTTAATGATTTCCTTTACCTTGGCCGCATCACACCAATAGCCCATCAACATTTCCTTTCTCATTTATTGTGAACACCTTTTCCTGTATTCTTTTATTATAACCTATCTCAAAAATACGCTGATTTTCATCCAGATACCACCAGTTGCAATTCAAATACCTGAAAATAGCGGTGTTGTCAACCGACTACTGTTATCCAAATTTGAAGATTTAAGGTAAAAATCATATGGATGCGATGTTTTAAAAGACAAAAGCCACATGAACCTATATAAGGCACAAAGGGGATGTAACGTTTAGATATCCATATGATTTTCTAATATAGCAACCACTTTTTATTTTGGTGCCGTACGATAATGCGTCAATGAAATATTTTGTCTTAAAAAATTTCTTCGGCCAGCTGCTTCAAAGGCTTTTAAGAAATATTGGGGTGTGAAACTTGAGTTGCAAAGTTATTTTTTTGTTTTCTGTTAAAAGGCTGTGCAAGTTTTGCACGTACCCCCAAGCCATATGCAGTGTTGTTGCTTAAAGACGTTGGCGACCCTTTTTAAGCATAAGAGGAATCCCCCTTTTTCGAGACCAATGCTTTAATGTGGAGAAGATCCCGCAAAAAATCGGAGGCGGATTCTTTTCAATAAAACAGCTTGCCTTTTTTGGCACAAGTTAAATAATATGACAAATATCTTCAAGGCAAATCAACCCGAATGCCGTAAACGATAAAATGAAATGCGAACGAGGAGGTAAAGATGCTTAAGTTGGGCGAAAAAGGTGCCATATTGCAACGCGACAACAAAACATATGCGGTAGCCCCCCATATTCCCTGCGGCGTTGTCACTCCCGAGCTGCTCCGCAGGATTGCTGATGTTTCCGAAAAATATAATGCCCAGGCCATCAAGATTACCGGGGCAACGCGTATTGCCATTGTCGGGCTCGAGGAAGAACATATCGATCAAGTGTGGGATGAACTGCAACTGGAAAAAGGGGCGGCAGTGGGGCTTTGTGTTCGCAGCATCAGGGCTTGCCCCGGGACCACATTTTGCAAGGTGGGCCGCCAGGACGCTCTGGGCATCGGAATGGAG
>JAOUGB010000423.1 GCA_029857875.1 Desulfobacteraceae bacterium
TGTTGATATCGATTCAATCATCCAATTAGCAGCCCAATACTTTGGAAGCCTCACTTTGCATCCCACTATCAAGACACAAAAAGAATTAAAGCTGCCCGTTTTTCCCATTGGTCAATCTCAAACCCTATCTGTTCAGACAAAAATTTTAAAAGGACTCATAATAGTTGCTTATCCAACGGAAGATATTTGGAATATCAACCGGACGCGTCGTTTGTCTATTTTGTCGGATATTATCTCAGACAGGTTTCGTGAGCAGATAAGAGAAAAGCTGGGATCCGCATATTCCACCTTTGCTTTTAACAGGCCGAGCAAGGCTTACCCGGGATATGGCGTCCTTCAGGCGATGGCCTACGTTGACCCTAACGAGTCGGATATGATCATAAAAGAGATAAAGAAAATCCTATCAAACCTTGCAAAAGACGGTGTCACGCAGGATGAACTGAGCAGGGCCAAAGAACCGACATTGACCAGCATAAAAGACATGTTCCGAAAAAACAGTTACTGGCTCGATACGGTTCTTACAGGTTCCAAAATACATCCTGAAAAGATAGACTGGAGCCGGACAATACTGAAGGATTATGCTTCTATTACAAAGGAAAGGGTGTCAAATATCGCGAAAAAATATCTGGTTAACGACAGGGCGGCAGTAATTATTATAAAGCCGCAATAGGAAGCAAATTGTTGCTCAGTTTCACAAACTCTTCCACAGTAAGCGTTTCCGCACGACGAATGGGATCGATACCCGACTTCTCAAGTACCACCGTTGCTGTATTGGGGTCAATGTTGAGTTCACTTGCAGCCAATGCATTCTTCAGGGTTTTTCGTCTGTTCCCGAAACCCGCTTTTATCACTTTAAAAAGAAATGGCTCATCAGCAGCCTTATGGTCTATTTCTTTTTTAAATTTCAATTCCAGGATTGAAGAGTCGACTTTTGGTTTTGGGAAAAAAAGAGAGGCTTTCGCATCGACCAGCTTTTTGATATCCGAACAATAACGCAACATGACTGTAAGACGCCCGTAATCCTTGCATCCGGTCTCTGCCGTGATACGCTGCGCCAGCTCTTTTTGAAACATGAGAACAGCCCGACTTATACCCTCTCTTGACCGAATCAGCTGAACAAGAATTTGAGAAGAAATATTATAAGGAAGATTGCCCATGACCACTATTTTCCCGCCCATGTCTTCTACCAGCGCTTTTATATCGACTGACAATATGTCTTTTTCAATAATGGAAATATTTGTAAGACCGCTGACGAGAACCTCCATATTTAAAATAGGGATGATTTGGCGATCTTTTTCAACCGCAAAAACCTTCTTGGCTCTGCGAGCCAGAGGGATGGTCAGCGCACCCAACCCTGCTCCGATTTCCAGAATAATATCTTCGGGTAATATTCCGGCACGTTTTACTATCATCTCGGTAAAAGCC
This sequence comes from Desulfobacteraceae bacterium, assembly GCA_029857875.1. Taxonomy (GTDB): domain Bacteria; phylum Desulfobacterota; class Desulfobacteria; order Desulfobacterales; family UBA11574; genus UBA11574. Next base: position 1,426 of record JAOUGB010000423.1, read on the forward strand.
GGATCGACGATAAAATTCTGCCCCAGTTGTTTCTTGGGGCGAATTTTATGTGCGGCAAGCAATTTTCTTGGTGAAGTCATTGTGTGACTCGAAAAAATGGGCTGAAATCTATTCTTTTGATGCCCTGCGCAATCGTATGGTCGTAATAATTTTGCGGGTGATGAAATAAGACACAATACCGGGCAAAATCCCCAGTATGACACCGCCCGAGATCATGGCAATTGTAACATCCATCCCCAGATCTAAAAGTTCCAGAATCGACTCGTATTTTACATCAAACGGCGCCGCATTTCCAAGAAGATACATCCCCGCCTTATAGCTTCCCCAATAAAAAATCGGAGCGGTGATGGGGTTGCAGAACCAAACCCCCAGTGCCGCAGCGACTTTGCTTCCTCGAAGAATAAACGCCAGGGCAACAGCGAGAACCGTATGAAACGGCATAGTTGGCGTTATGCCGATAAAAACGCCGATAGCCATACCCATGGCGACATAATGAGGATCTCCCTCGAGGTTTTTAACACGGTCGACAAATTCACGAATGTTATGCTTACGTAATTGTCCTGGAGATGTTTTGATATTTGAATCCTGTCTTGTTTTTTTCATCGCTTTAACGTTTATGAGAAATTCGAAACGGTATAGGATTATCACGAAAAATCGCTATTTTCAACATTTCAATGGTTGACAGGCAGGTACCTAAAGCCTTTGCTTGACTTTTTATCTAATTTTTGCTGAGGTCATATTAAGTCTTTTTCGAGCAAATTTCCAACATAATTATGGAACCGGCATAAGAAAAGGAGGACACATGGCCAGAAAAAAAGGGAAATCAATAAGCTTTGATGCAATGGTAAAGTTCTTCATGCAGTACTATAATATCCCGACAAAGAAGGATATTGAAAAACTGGTAGAGAGGATGGATCGGCTTGAAAAGGTGATTAAAGAGTCTGAATTATACGGCAAAGGCAGACGCATTTCCACCTTCAAGCCCTCAAAAGAAACAACATCAGCGTCAAGGTCTGCTGCAACTTCTTATAATATGGTACTCGAAGTTATCAAACGCTTCAAAAAAGGCGTCGGATTTTCCGAAATTCAGGAAAGAACCGGTTTTGGAGAAAAAAAACTTCGTAATATTATTTACCAACTGCACAAAATGAAAAAAATTACCCGAGAGAGCCGTGGAATTTATATTGCTTCCTAAATCAAATTTAGAATTTGCTTTTTACCTTATCAAACATTTTCAGGTGATCCTCTTATGAAACCATCTTCTGATAAAAACAACCCCGATCTACAACAGGCCTCCGGTATTTTAGGCTATTCCATTAAAAAGATCATAGCCCTCAAAGAAATTAATTCCTTTCTTTATCTTCTTGAACACTCGCATACCGGCGCCCGACACGCTCACATCAGCAACAGTGATGAAGAAAACACGTTTAGTGTAGCCTTTAAAACAGTTCCATCCGATTCCACCGGTGTGGCACACATCCTAGAACATACGGCTTTATGTGGCTCCCGCAAATTTCCGGTACACGACCCTTTCTTTTCCATGCTCAAAAGAAGTTTAAGTACGTTCATGAACGCTTTTACTTCATCCGACTGGACCATGTATCCGTTTTCAACCCAGAATAAAAAAGACTTTTATAATCTTATGGATGTTTATCTGGATTCGGCCTTTTATCCAAATATTGAAGAACTCAGCTTCAAGCAGGAAGGGCATCGTATTGAAATAGAGGGTGATCCCGAAGACGCTGAATCGTTGAAGCTTGTTTATAGAGGCATCGTATACAACGAGATGAAAGGGGCCATGTCATCACCGAACCAGGTGATGGTTCGGTCTATTTTAAATGCCCTTTATCCTGAGACGACATA
>JAOUGB010000424.1 GCA_029857875.1 Desulfobacteraceae bacterium
CCAAAAGGGTTATGGGAATTGATCCGGGGTTCAGGACAGGATGTAAAATCGTCTGCCTGGATAGACAAGGGAAATTCCTTCACCATGAGACGATATATCCTCATCTGTCTGAAAAAAAGACCCAAGAGGCTGCGCAAACAGTTAAGATGCTGTGCCACAGGTATCATATCGAAGCAATTGCCATCGGCAATGGTACCGCAGGCAGGGAAACCGAAGACTTTGTTAAAAATTTGTCCATTAACGATGTTCATGTCATATTGGTCAACGAAAGTGGGGCTTCTATTTACTCATCGTCAGCCATTGCCCGTGAAGAATTTCCCGATCTCGACCTGACGATCCGCGGGGCGATTTCCATCGGCAGACGTTTGATGGACCCGCTTTCCGAACTTGTCAAAATCGATCCAAAATCCATCGGTGTAGGTCAGTACCAGCATGATGTGGATCAGTCTTCCTTAAAGCAGGCCTTGGATGACGTGGTGATAAGCTGCGTTAATAGTGTCGGAGTGGATGTCAATCAAGCCAGCGTCCAACTCCTAACGTACGTTTCTGGGCTTGGTCCTCAATTGGCTAAAAATATCGTGGCCTACAGAAATGAAAATGGCCCCTTTCGATCAAGAATGGAGATAAAAAATGTGGCGCGCCTCGGTCCCAAGGCCTTTGAACAATCAGCGGGTTTTTTGAGAATAAATAAGGGCAATAATCCTTTAGATTCAAGCGCAGTGCACCCTGAAAGCTACCACATCGTCGATACCATGGCCCGTGATCTCGGATGCAAGGTGACGGATTTGATGGCCGATGAAACACTCAGGGGAAAATTAGACATTTCAAAGTATGTGACAAACACGGTTGGAATACCGACGTTAAATGATATACTGGATGAGCTGTCAAAGCCGGGACGCGATCCAAGAGAATCATTTACAGCATTTGCTTTTGCAGATGGCATTAATGAAATCAAAGATCTAAAGCCCGGCATGAAGCTTCCGGGCATTGTCACCAACGTCACTGCATTCGGGGCTTTTGTAGACATAGGCGTTCACCAGGATGGTCTGGTCCACATCAGTGAACTGTCGGACAGGTACGTGAAAAATCCGGCGGATATCGTCAAGGTTAACCAGAACGTCATGGTGACGGTCATCAATGTCGATATTGACAGAGGCCGAATCTCTTTGTCCATGAAAACGTCTCCGGGTAAACATGGTCAAAGGTCAGGAAAACAGATGATTTAATAGGTGCTGACGGACTCACACCTGCAGGGTAAACCGAAGGAGGCATGTTTCTTAAATCGCTTTCGCAAGCGCCTTGCCAGCCTCATAGGCTTCTTCAAGATATTCCGGATGCTGCATAGTACGATACACAACCTTAGATTTTCACTTATTCCGCTCACTAAAACTGTGAACCCATGAGGGGTATTACTATTCCACAATCCACACTGTACAGCTTTTCGCATGGCCGACAAGTTTGCTGGATACGCTACCGAACAATATTTCCTCGCTTCGAGATAACCCCTGTCTCCCGACCACGATGGTGCTGCAGCCCAATCGATTTTGTTCCTCTATGATACATTCGGCAATGGAGGGACGATAGCGAAGCACTATTCTCAGGGCCAGCGCCTTCGGATCGAAGCCGTCATGAATAAGAATCTGCCGGTATTTTTCAAGTAAACTTTCAATTTTAAGTCGATACTGGTGTAACCATTTGTCATGCTCCGTCGGGGTTGGAAAGTAGTCCTCTTCAGGTGGATTAATCACGTGCAGAAAAATGACATTAAACCCTTCGAGGCCGCCGATCATCTGAGAAACGTAAGAGACCGCCCTGCGAGAGTTTTCGGAGGTATCAACGGCAAGCAGTATTTTTTTATTGTATCGATAGTCCGTATTGTTCATCATTTATCCTTTCCTTGAGATCTATCTTGGAGACTATACCCTTTGCCCCGCTATTCTCAGGCCTTAATTCAACCCGACAACTGTACGGTATTCCTCGAGATCTTCGAGTAACTGGTTGGTGGTCTCGTAAAACCGGTTGGCGCCTTTGGAAAAATGCAGCAAAATTCGATTTAGGCGCTCAGGGATATATGGATAAATTTTTCTCAGATTGGCAACGCGATTATGGAAAACGATATTTTCATCTTCCGTCCGGATTCGATACAGAGCCGGGTGTTTTTCCTGGATGAGATTCGGTAAAAGAACATCGCCCTTGCCAACGAGAAAAATCAAAATATTACCCAGACCGAAAAGATCGTAGCTGTAAATGTTCTCTCTCTGATGATAATTGAAATCATAGTCAATCCATCGGTAATGGCCGCTTTCCCGATCAACGATAATGTGATCTCTTCTGATGTCTCCGTGCTTTTCTTCATGCTCATGTATAAAACGGATCGCCCGGATGCACTCGATAAAGTTTTCCATAATCACCGGTAACTGCAAATTAAAATAGGTTTCATGGTCCAACCGGATGTCTTCTACCATTGTCGAAAGGGGTTTGCCATAAATAAAGTCAAGCACTCTCACAATGTTTCCCTTTTCATCGGTTGCCCCGTAACCGTTCATGAAGTTTTGGTGGTTGTGTGCAAGTTTCAGAATCCGTGCCTCTTTTTTAGGACTGCGAAAGCATTCAAACTCGATATCTCCGATACGGGTGATAAATCGTTCATGAAAGACGAGTTTGAGAATTTTACGACTTCCGTCCTGAAGGTCAAAAGCGCGCTTGACCCAGAATTTCTCTTCATCGTCAAGCCCGAAACGACCCTCCCTGGCATTATGACGGATGAGATAAGTCTTTTCACCAAGGACTACGACGTCGTCATAATCCACCCGAAAAAAATCGGTCGTGTCCGTATGAATCCTAACCGTACGTGCATCGGGACGGCCCGGAAACCAGCGCTGGATCATCCGGCAAACGGAATCCCGATTTAAAAGTTCTTTCATGGCTGACTGGAATCTTCCTTATTGAGATCTTAAATAATTCAGGGGTCGGGGTGTTTTTATTTGTCAAATCGCTCCATGGATAATATTCAAAGATTTAGTAGAGAAACTCCCCGACCCCTCAAATAATTATCGTAATCTTTATTTTTCATTCTAAAACATTGAATCAAATCGCCCAATTAGAACATTTGCAATAACAGTGCCAGAAGGAAATATATCAAATTCGTAATATTATCAGATAATTTTATTAACCAAACGTGAGCAAAAGACCCTTAAAGATGTCGGAAAAATTTACACGTTGCTCAATGTTTTTCTATTTTGAAGATATTTAGATAACCCGCAGATGCCGTGATTTTAAATTAAGAA
>JAOUGB010000425.1 GCA_029857875.1 Desulfobacteraceae bacterium
CGCTCATAAACTCGCACCTGTTACGTCGATTATACACCCTTCGGCATGTTTTTTATGCAACGTTAGGGATCATCATGAAAGTACCGCATATCTCGTCCTGTCCAGCCCCATTATATCGACAAAATCAGTCAATATGCCGGTAATATATAATGTCTTAACAACATTCATATCCATCTCCGATGATTTTTCAGGCCCTTGATTGACGGATGTTTCCACATAGAGTTTTTTCATCATTTCATAGCCCTTGTGTTGGACCGGTTCATTTGAAATGATGCCTCTGACCGTGTAAATAAATTTGAAGCGCTTATCCACCCCATTTTCACGCCGTATAAATATGATATACTTTTTAATCAGCGCATCCATACCTTTATCGAACACAGAATGACTCCTTAGATCAAAGAAAAAACCCTTCTCCGACAGCCATTTACTCAAATCTTGAATGATTTGATTGGCTTCGGGAATCGAAAATTTCAAGTCCGCCACCAGATGCCCCCCCAAAAAGACCGTAAATGCTTGATCCGGATTGTATTGTCTGGCATATCCGGACTGCATACCGCCCAATGGGTCCGGCGGCAGAAATTCCCGGGACCAGCGTTTCCATTTGGCCAGTTTGATGCCCAGCCTGTCGGAAAGCTCTCTGTTCGTGAAGAATTTGATCATGCACACCCCCACAACTTGTTATATTGTTATATCAAGTACATATTTATTGTCCAGTAAAGTATCCTGATTCAAAAGACCCGGCTTTGGTTTGCCCTCGGAAAGGGCTGCTCTCCTTCAAGCTGGACAAGTTAGAAGTGCCTAAAATGAGCTAACATTCCTAAAATTAATGAAATATTTTATCTTCCCGCCGGTCGAAGATGCCGCTTTCGGTGAGGCGGACAAGTACAAATTTATTTCGGCCCGCAACTTTTTTTATCCCTTTTTTAAAAGTGCTTATATTGATTAAGCCTTTTTAGGTCACGGTTATCTGTAACGGTAGTTCATTCTGCATAGTTCATCATTTGGTATATCAATATGTCAACTATTATTTTATGATCATTTTCTTGCAAATACTTTTTTCTTGCATTATGTTAAATAAATTATTAAAAGTTCAGATTTTTCTTTATTAAAATAGAAACTAAATTGAGCGATTGTCGAGTTTGCTGGAGATGCAAGGCATGAGACATGCAGCCGTAGTCTGCTACTGCAAGTGTCTCATAACGCAGCAGATTCGGTAAAATCGGCAATCCTGAAGGGTTTCAAATGGTGACAATTTTTTGCTTAAATACATTCACCTATTAGATGAGACCCATTAGCGATTTCAGTGCTGTATATTTATTTATAATTATTACTTTTTTATGGCCCTGCCGCTATTTGAGACGCTCAGTTTAGGTAGAATCGTCTGCTGCATAACCTTCTCTGTGAAGTTGTGCCGCTAAGAGTTTATCATTGAAACCGACAAAAAATAAAATACCACGCCAACTGCCGGTGGCCATCATCGGCATGGGGTGTCTCTTTCCCAAATCATCGGGGTTAAAAGCATACTGGAGGCTCCTTTTTAATGGTGAAGATGCCATCACCGAAGTGCCGGAAACCCACTGGTCTTGGAAAGATTTTTTCGATGCAGATCCCAAAAAACCGGATCATGTTTACTGCAAACGCGGCGGATTTGTCTCACCGCTTTCCTTTGATCCCACTGAATTCGGCATCCCGCCGTCTTCCCTTGAAGCCACGGACACCTCTCAGCTCCTCGGCCTGGTTGTGGCGAAAAACGCCCTTGAAGATGCCTTCAACAAAACTGATGTCGCATTCAACCGGAGCAGAACCAGCGTCATCCTCGGCGTCACCGGAACCCAGGAGCTTGTGATCCCCCTGGGAGCCCGTTTGGGGCATCCCATCTGGCGAAGGGCCCTTGAAGATTCGGGAATCAATCCTCATAAAACCGAAGAAGTGATACGGAAGATATCCGATTCTTACGTATCCTGGCAGGAAAACTCGTTTCCCGGGCTTTTGGGAAATGTTGTGGCCGGCAGAATTTCCAATCGTCTGGATCTAGGCGGTACGAACTGTGTGGTGGATGCCGCCTGTGCCAGTTCCATGAGTGCCATCCATCTTTCGGTCATGGAACTTATTTCAGGTAAAAGCGATACGGTAATTACCGGTGGCGTTGACATGCTCAACGACATCTTCATGCACATGTGTTTTTCCAAAACCATGGTGCTTTCCCCCACAGGAGATGCCCGACCGTTTTCACAAGATGCCGATGGAACCGTACTGGGTGAAGGGATCGGGATTTTTGTTCTCAAACGTCTCGAAGATGCCCAAAAAGACGGTAACCGGATCTATGCGGTCATCAAAGGTGTCGGATCATCCAGCGACGGAAAATCCCAGAGCATCTATGCTCCCAGGGCCCATGGGCAGGCCAAGGCACTCAAGATGGCGTATGATGAAGCTGGAATCGATCCCTCTACCGTGGAACTCATCGAGGCCCACGGCACCGGTACCAGAGTCGGCGATGAGGTCGAATTTCAGGCTTTAAAGGGTCTTTTCAGCCAGCCGGACAACAACCACAGAAAGTGTGCGCTCGGCTCCGTGAAATCGATGATCGGACACACCAAGGCAGCGGCTGGCGCCGCAGGCCTGATGAAAGCAGCTCTCGCTGTTTATCACAAAGTGCTCCCCCCTACCTTGAAGGTCCATGAACCGGATCCCAAACTGAACATTCACAAAAGCCCCTTTTACCTGAACACCCAATCCCGACCCTGGTTTTCCAAAAAAGAACATCCTCGTCGGGCAGGCGTCAGTGCATTCGGTTTCGGCGGCAGCAATTTTCACGTGGTGATCGAAGAATACCAGAAACAAAAAGAAAAAATCTCCTGGGACGGATCTAAAGAAATCATTGCGTTCTCCGCCTCGAATCAACATCAACTCAAACAGGATGTTCAACGCTTTAAAACCTTTGTCGAAAACGCGGCCTCGCATGAAGACATTTCAGCAAAGGCTGCAAAGACGAGAAATGATTTTTCGACCAAAGATCCATATCGGTTCCTGTTGGTTCTTGAACCATCAAATGATGTCATCGGTCTTTTGGACCGCGCCGTCCATGCCCTTGAAGATAACCCTTCACAGGAAGCATGGCAATTTGAAAATATGTTTTACGGCGGCCCTGAACCATCCGGAAAAATGGCATTTATCTTCCCCGGCCAGGGGAGTCAATATGTCAACATGGGCCGTGACCTGGTCTGCTTTTTCCCGGATGCAATCAATGTTCTTGAGGGTGCGAACAAAACATTCGAAAGC
>JAOUGB010000426.1 GCA_029857875.1 Desulfobacteraceae bacterium
GGGGAGTCTATCATGAAGGATGGTTCGCCGGAACCTTTGGCCCCAGGGCGCCGTGGTCCACCGACTTCTCCGGCGTAATAAACTGGGAGCCGGAGAAAGAGGCATGGGAACTGTACAACCTGAACAAAGACTATTCGCAATCAAAAAACCTGGCCAAAAAGAATCTGGAAAAACTGGCTGAATTAAAAACCTTGTTTGATAAAGAAGCGACGGAAAACCTCGTGTATCCCATTGGTGCTTCCATGTACACGGTATTTTTCAGCCCCAGTGAATTGCCCTCTTCACCGCTGACCGAATGGTCGTTTTATGAGGGGCAGGACCGGATTCCTGAAGCGATGGCACCCAAATTTGCGAGCGGACGCTCCACCCTGGCGGTGATCGATGCCGAAATTAGCAAGAATGCCGAAGGGGTACTTTTTGCCCTCGGCGGTATTTCCTCAGGATTCACTGTTTACATGGACAAGGGGTTGTTGAAGGCTGAGTACAATGCCATGACCTTAAACCGCTATAAGATCGCTTCTGAATCGGCCATTCCCACCGGAAAGGTAAAGATCGAAGTGAAAACCATGTATGACACCAAAGAGCGCATGGCCCCGGCCACCGTTACCTTAACGGTCAACGGGAAACAGGTGGGTCAGGGGCGCATTGAACGATCGGTTCCGGCTGCCCACACCGCCTCTGAAACCTTTGACGTGGGTGCGGACCTGGGTTCACCGGTCTCACTGGATTACTACGATCGCGCACCGTTCAGATTCAACGGAAAGATCGAGAAGATCCATATCAGTTACATAGACGTTAAATAGCCGAACTTTTGGCGGCTTAATGAGGATAAAACACAGACAACAAAACAATTGGTTGTCTGTGTTTCTCTTCCTCTGCTTCAACCGCTTGCTATGTAGATTTGAAGTTTGATTCAGGCAAAGATTCATCGCGGCCGGAGGCCGCTCCCACAACAATAGGAATATGGCTGGTAAAGGGGAAGGGGTAAGATGAAAAAGAAGGCAGTATTTTTCGTATGGGCGATATTATTGTCAGCCGTTTTGGTTCCATCCATTAAAAGAACATTATAGGAGAAAAAAAATGAAACCTTTTTTTAAGACATTCGCCGTTCTTTTAACGGCTTCACTGATCTCGGCAACCGCTGTATCGGCCGCCGAACTGACCGACAAGGAAATCGAAAATATCGTCCGTCGCTCCTACCAGTACGTCGCCATGTACAACGTGAACAACAAATTCGCATTGAAGCAGGGCGGGTGGAATACCGTGGTGGCCGACACCAAGCTGAAAGACCACACGATGAGGGATATTGCGCGCCCCAATAATGACACACTTTACATAGCCTGTATGCTTGATCTGCGCAAGGATCCTGTGATCCTCGATATCCCTGCGTTTGATTCCAAGTATGTATCGTTGATGGTGACCGGTTATGATCACTATGTAAATGTCCCGATGTCAGTAACCACGGGGGACTTTAAAAAACCGGAGAAAGTACTATTCTATACCGCGCGAACAAAAGGCTATGACGGAAGTCCTGTAAAAGGCGTGGATCGCACCTTTGAAATGACGGGAGATTTTGTGTCGGCGATATTCCGCGTTATGCCCCACGCAAATGAAAAAGCCCTATTTAAAAAAATTATCGGACAAATGCAATCCGTCAAACTGATCACCTTATCTGAATTCCAGGGCAAGCCGGTGAAAGCAATAGATGATGTGACGTTCCCGAATGTTGGCAAATCCGATTTTGATGTGTATGAAAACAATTTTCTAGAAGTCATGCAGTTTGTGGTCAATTGTACAACCTTCGACTCAAAAAATGAAGTGGATACAGCGTTCCTGGCTGCGCTGAAACCACTGGGTGTTGAGCCGGGCAAGACCTTTGACAGGAATAAAGCGGTTGGAATCGACGGTAAAAGATTCAGAAGTATTGCAGAAAAGGTTCAAAAAAGTGAATTTGCCCTCGCCATGGATCCGGCTGTAAACGCAGAACATGGGTTGAGTCTGTTTAAAACCAAGGGGAAGATAACACAAAAACTGTTGCTTATGCAATCGGTTATCGGCCCGATCGGGCTGCCCGCGACAGAAGCGGTATATCCGCCCGTGGCTACCAAAGACGGTCAACCAATGAACGAACAGCACGATTATGTGATTCGCATGACAAAAGATCAGTTGCCACCCGCCAAGGCCTTCTGGTCGATGACGCTGTATGACTCCGCAAATGGATTTTTCATTCCGAATGACCGTAAGAAGTACAGCGTGGGCGAGAATGGCGGTATGAAGCTAAACGCTGATGGCAGTATCGATGTATACGTCGCAGCGGAAAAGCCTAAAAGTGTGCCCGATGAGAATTGGCTGCCCATCAATCGCAAAGACGAAAACCTGGATGTCATCCTGAGAATATACATGCCCGACCTGGAAAAATTTAAGACCTGGAACGCACCCAAGGCTGAAAAGATAAAATAGCTTTAAGAAAAAAAGATTGGAAAATTGTTAAATGGATCATTTCAATGCGGGGTGGGGAATAAAATGAGCATCGCGGGACGAAAAAAGGAAGAGCTGTCAATAAACATATTATTTGTTATCGCAATGTTGGTTTCAACGGTCGGTTTGATATCCTGCGCTTATACCAATAATACTTCGCCCCATGCTCCCAAAGAGTATAAGACAAAAACCGGTAAAACGATCATCATATCGGAAACCCACCCGGTCGGTCAGAGTCTTAGCACTATCAAGATCATCACAAAGGACTTTGAACACAATTATCCGGAAATATACCAAGACAGGAATCCCATTTCAGATGTATTCGTAGCCGATCTTGACGTTAACGGTTTTGATGAAATTTACATCATCACGATTTCGGCGGGTTCTGGCAGTTATGGAACAGTATTGGGGTTTGCCTCAAATAAAGACAAAAGCCTGTCAATGATCAATTTCCCTGAAATACAAAAAGGGGACGAAAATTTTGAAGGATATATGGGACACGATACCTTCAAGATAGAGGATCAAAAGCTCGTAAGGACTTTCCCTATATATAACCAAGGGGACACCAATCAAAATCCGACCGGCGATACACGAAAACTGGTTTATGGTTTATATCCGGGAGAAGCGATGTGGCAATTAAAGGTCGAGAAATCAGAAACCCTGAATATCCCATAAAAAGGAGGTATTACAGATGATAAGCCGTCTATGTAATAATACGTTGTGCAAGAACTTTTTGGTTCTGGTTTGCGTTGCCGTCATCGCAGGTTGCGCGGGTTTGGAAAAACAAAGCAGG
>JAOUGB010000427.1 GCA_029857875.1 Desulfobacteraceae bacterium
AGGCTTTTTAGCAATATTTGATGGCTATATCTGGTTAAATAACATTAGCTTATTGTTAATTGTTCAATTTAAACTTTAATCTATAAAAAAGGTTAAAATCAAAGGTTGAATCATGATTCGAATCAATGAAAACTATCTCAAACTTCAATCTTCTTATCTGTTTGTTGAAATTGCCAATCGTGTATCTTCATATCAAAAGGAAAATCCAGATGCCGAAATCATCAGGCTGGGAATCGGAGATGTAACCTTGCCATTACCGCCAGCCTGTATTCAGGCATTCCAGGAGGGTGTTCAAGAAATGGCGTCGGACAGCACTTTCCGTGGATACGGACCGGAACAAGGGTATGGGTTTTTAAGGGAGAAAATCGCTTTAAACGACTATCAATCATTGGGTGCGGATATCGATTCAGATGAGATTTTTGTCAGTGACGGCGCCAAATGCGATACGGGTAATATTCAGGAACTCTTTGCAACGGACATTCGCCTGGCGATTCCTGATCCGGTGTATCCGGTATATTTGGATACGAATGTCATGGCCGGACGAACCGGAAATTTCAGTAATGGAAGATACAATGATATCATTTACCTGGAAAGCCTGCCTGATAATGGTTTTATTCCATTACTGCCCGAAACGCCGGTTGATCTGATTTACCTGTGTTTTCCAAACAATCCCACCGGTGCCACAATATCCAAGGACAGTTTGAAGAAATGGGTCGATTTTGCCCATGAACATAAAGTGCTGATTCTTTATGATGCTGCATATGAAGCATTTATCCGTGATCCAGTCCTTCCCCGTTCTATTTTTGAGATAGACGGTGCTCGTGAGGTGGCCATCGAGTTCAGGAGCTTTTCAAAAACCGCGGGTTTTACCGGTACACGGTGCGCTTATACGGTGGTTCCTAAAACCTGCATGGCTTATGACGAAAGGGGACAACAGCATTCATTACACGGGCTGTGGAACCGACGCCAATCAACCAAGTTCAACGGTGTCTCTTACCCGGTTCAGAGGGCGGCAGAGGCGACATACAGTGAAGCAGGAAAAACCCAGATCATTGAAATGGTAGATTATTATCTAAAAAATGCAGCCCTGATTCGAAATGAGATGGCCTCGCTCGGTTTTGAATTTGTGGGAGGTGAAAATTCACCTTATATTTGGGTACACTGTAAAAGGGATGCCTGGGAGTTCTTTGATTTACTGCTTAAAAAAGCCGGTGTGGTAACAACCCCGGGTCCGGGATTTGGCAAATGTGGAGAGGGCTTTATCCGTATAAGTGCCTTTAATAGTTATGAAAACGTTGAGAAAGCAATGGCACGAATCAAAGATGCTCTGGGTGGTTAAATTGGTTAAAAGAATAAAAGTTGATTAATAAATTGAGTTACACGATTTTCTTCTCTCTAATCCTGTCAAACTTTTACTCCTTTATGTAATGGGCAGTGAAAATATATTCCAGACTGCTTAAACTGTAATCAATTTCCATGGACAAAAATAAAGACAGCGAATGAAGTGTAACAATGGCGTTTTTATCGGCATCCTGCTTGCTAACGCTGCTGATGCGTTTTATGATTCCCTCGTTGACCAGTCTCACTTGCGCATAATGGTTTTCCAAAGGTTTAAAGTCCATCTTTATATCTGGCAGGTCTTTATACCTGAAATACTGGCCGAGCAAATACATGGATGTTGTGCGCACGGTTGATTCTTCTACAGAGGAAAAGGGAAGGTGAAACCGCGCCATGGGTTTTAAAAAGTTCATGATCGGACAATCACTGGTTGCCATTATCACACCGAAAATCGCTGAAAGACCTTCCATAATGGATGTATTCTTGGAGTAAGTCCTGTCTTCGGTTTCGCACACAACCTTGCAATTATGATAGGAAAGGACATCTTTAAAAGTTTCTACCAGTTCCATGATGTTGACCGCGATGGGACAAAAGGGATGGGAATCGATATCCAAAGGACAATTGCTGCATTGTTTGTAATTAAGGCGTGTCCAGTCCTGGGGTTTATGTCGATGCTCATCAGGGATGAGGCTCAAGGTTTTCGGATTCAATGCGATGTGATAGTTTATGGTATTATCATCCTCAAATTGAAATTGATAGTGAAACCGAAACGGACTTTGTTTTTCCATGGTATTACCTTTCCAGATCCTCATTTTTCCTTTGATTTTTGGAAAAAATCAAAGGCATATATACCATAAATATCTATCGTTTATATAAAAATTTAATGCAATATTCATGCCGATATCTACATTATATCTGGCACTTCCATGATCAGGGCTGAAAATTTCCGGCTCAAATTTTTGTGATTATATCTAAATCTATATGCAATCCTGATTAGTGTCCATCGATAAATCTATATTGGGTATAATTTAAGTTTCCATTACAGAAATTAGCAATTTTTTGCAAGGTCAAGGGAATCAAGGAATTGCGCGGAGGCGTACAAGTGGTACTCCGCACAAGGAATTCCACAGGTTGACGCATAGATTGCGGAAAAGGGCTATTTCTGGATGGAAACTAATGGAATAATGTGTAAACAAAAGGAAATATCTGAAAATGGATGAAGCGATAAAAATTAAATCCGGCAATTTTTTTTCCAACATCCCCCGACACATCGATGATGAAATTTTTGACACAATCTTAGCCTCGGACGGTTGTGAAATTAAAAGAATCATTTCCAAAGGGAATCAATCCCCCCCCGACTATTGGTATGACCAGGAAAGAAATGAATGGGTGATGGTATTAAAAGGGTCTGCGGCATTGAAATTTAAAAATAGTAAAAAAATAGTTGGGATGATGCCGGGGGACTATGTTCTTATACCCGCCCATTGCAAACACAGGGTGGAATGGACGGATCCGGAAGTTGAAACGATTTGGCTGGCAGTGTATTATTAATTTTGGTTTTTCTCCAAATTCGTTGGAGAAAAGGACTCGAGGATTAAAATTGATATATTAATTAGCCACAGACGCACACAGACATACACAGACGACTACTATTTTTTTATCCGGCGGACCTCGCCGGATAAAATCAGTCAGCCCTTCGGGCATTTTTTATTAAATTAATGAGCGTTTGTTTGGAGCATGAAAAGTAGTGTCTTAGCACTATTCACATCCAGATGTTTTATATTTTTTATCGCGAAGCGATGGCTATTTTTGTTCGAGCAGGTCGCTCGGACAAAAGGTCCGTGTGTGTCTGTGGCCAATTTAGAAGTTTTGAAATCGGGCAAAGAGGGATGTTTTTCAAAGGTTTAATAATAAAAAGGCAGAG
>JAOUGB010000428.1 GCA_029857875.1 Desulfobacteraceae bacterium
GGTTTTGAAACCACTTCTAAATAATCGGACATGTACTGAAGCGGAAGCAGGCAGGAGAATCAAGGGGCGTTCCCGATATTCTCCCTGCTTTAAAAGGCTATGATGGTCTATAATTGAATATGGAGAAAAAATCAATAAAAATAATTAGGTGATTCAATATGTTACAAAAAGGGTGATTTAGGGATAATAAGATTGTGCAGAAGTGGTTTCAAAACCTCCCCTCAGGCTCAATTCCTGTGTTGGACCGAGGAATTCAATACTCGAAATATTAAATATATTCCTGTGTTTGAATCCCTCGGTCCGCCTTGACTTTGAACCTGATTGAAAGTTTTGAAACCACTTCTAGTTTTTACACAGTATTAATGTGTAAAAACTAAATTTCGATCTTACACCTCAGAATTTAAGTTTAAACAAAATCTGAATTTACAGTCCCAACGTCAAACGTGTCATATTGGCGGATTTCACATTCATCTTTTCTATCTATTTGCCTCATCTATTTCTACCACTATATGTCATTTTGACGAATTCCATGCCATGGTAACCAAACTTTACTTTTCTGTTTTTCTTTCTTCCCGGTATTCTCTAAAATCGTCTGAAACTGCCACTAATGAGCGATCTTTCTGTCAAAAAATTATCAAATACTTTATTTCAGCATTTTTTGTGATATGGCTATCTATCTGATATGTAATGATATTTATCTATTTTTAAATTTTAACCTTAAACCTTGCATGATTTTTGCTTTATATTCATTTGGCAATTAAGATTCTCGCGTATACGTGCGTCATTTCAGCCCGGTCCCTTTAAAAATAAAATAATAAGAAAAGATAAATTCCGGTGTTAACACGTCTTTTTGGAAACCAGTTATATGTGGCGTGGAGATTGTAGGATTGTCAAACCTGTATCAATAACCTTAGGAAAGGGCGATTGAGTTGACCGCCCTTTTTCATTGAAATTATAGGGTTTGTTATAAAGGGTTCAAATAATAATGGATATAATCCTATTACAGTAAAGAAGAAAGGAGAAAACAATGCGCCAGAGAAATCTCACCAGCCTATTCCTAACGGTCAGTTTTATTACACTCTTATTCGTTTCAAACCTCTACGCGAAAGATAAATTTCAGATGAAATTACCAATTCAAAAACGAATGGTGACTCAACCGGTCCAGGAGGAGGAAAAACCTCCACTGGAACTCATCCAACCCAATGATCAGTCCCGTTGGTGTGTAGAGGGAACGTATAAAATCATCTGGAAAAGTTCTCTCCCCAAAGAAACCGAACTGCGCATAGAGATACTGCGCAATACCGGCGTAAACTATCTCGTTATCGCTACGAATGCACAAAACACAGGGGAGTTCGCCTGGACGATTCCCTTAACCAAGTTCAATTTCGGCCAAGGTTTTTGGAAGCTTAAAATCAGCACACTGGACGGTAAACACCAAGTGGTAACAAATTTTCAGATCGGCAAACCATTGTTGCTTTCCGAACCTCAGTCCAACCGCACCTGGCGAAAAGGCAACGCTTACGATATTAAATGGATGCAAGGTTGCAGTGTGATTTCCGACAATGCTCTTAAACTCCATGTTGATCTATTGGACGGTAACAAACAATTCAAGGATCGAATTGCTCAAGACCTGGCGCCCGGGACCCAAACCAACCGTATCCTCAAGTGGACGGTGCCGACAGGTATCCAAAACGGCACATACTGGATTCGTATACATACGGACGAGAATAAATACGTCTCACAGTGCTCTTTTACTATCGCTGATCCGCTTCGTTCTGCCCGACAGGATGACGGGTTGAAGCTTTTATCTCCAAATAGCAGTTCTGCTTGGTGCATCGGCAGTCAGCAGGATATTCGTTGGCAGTCTTCACTAGGTGAAAATGTCAAACTAAAAATCGAGTTGTTACGTACCAGCTTTGATATCTTCAAAACCATAGCCGAAAACGTACCGAATACCGGGCATTACTTATGGGATATTGATCGGCAGCAGTATAATTTTGGGCAGGGTTTCTGGATACTTCGTCTTCGGACGATGGACGGCCAAGTCGTCTACGAAAGCGATCGCTTTTCCATGGGCAAGCCGTTTATGATAAATTCACCTAAGAGCAACTATACCTGGAGAACCGGCAATACGTATACCATCGTCTGGATGCGGGGTTGCATTATGGCTGACAGCGATAATTTGACAATTAAATTTGTCCTTTTGGACAGTTCGCGCAAACAGATGTTGACAATTGCAGAAGGTTTGCCACCAGGTGCAATTGGAAACAACTCGCGCAAATGGACGGTACCTCAGAATTTGAACAACGGAATCTATTACATTCAGATTCTTGATGATAACGGAAACATTTTGACAGAATGTTCCTTCAGGATCTCCAATTAACGCGGTTTGAACAGTATTTTCATTATCGCTGTTGATGTTTTTACCTTAGCATTTTTACCCGAGTTTGTATTTTGTGATCGGGTGCGAAAACCAATCTCTTTGTACTGGAATCATTTCCATTCAGACCTGCGCGAGCGGGTGATCGGAGGAGAATATGTCTAAGTTTGGTATGAATCTGTGTCTCGTGTTGGCGTTAGCCATAATCATGCTGCCCCTTTCAGTCTTGGCTCAGAATGTAGCTCCTATTAACGCCCGGATCGATTCCATCTCACCAGGACTGGTCAAGCCCGGCGGCAAGGTCACCCTCAAGGGCTTCTTCGGCCCTCGGCTGGAGCAAGACCGCGGCTTCAAGCAAGTCGTCCTCTATGATCAGCAAAACCAAAAGGCGGGCTACCTGAATGCGGACAAGGGCTGGGGGGAGAATGAGGTAGTCGGCATAGCGCCCTACGGCCTCAAGCCCCAACGGTACCGGGTCCGTATCTGCGATGGGCTGAACAAGTGCAGCAATGAAAAGACCTTTCGCCTCCAGGGCGCCGACCGACCCGAACTGGGCTTTGCCGGTCCAGTGCTCATTGGCTTCAAGAAGCGGGAGTATACGGATAGAGAGGGTTTCTATCTGGAACCCCATGAAGTCCGTGTCCTGCCCGACGGCAAGATCGACGTGGACATTTTCTATACCTTCTGCGAGTTCAACGGCCGCCCGGCCCAGGGTTTCAAGAACACCATCTCCTGGGCGCCCATGATCGGCCGGGACGCCAAAAAACTTCAGGAACACAACAATCTGTCCCTTCCCGCTTTCGGCAAGAAGACCATCTCGACCCACATCACTCTGCCCAAGCCTGACTATTCAATCGTCTACGTCCACTTGGATAGGGAA
>JAOUGB010000429.1 GCA_029857875.1 Desulfobacteraceae bacterium
ATTTCGACTTCCAACATGGCCATAATCGCTCTTGGGTCGACAGCTTTAGGGGCTATTCCGGCAGAATAAGCGTCGATCTGATCTTTTTTAAGATGCCGTGTAAACCCCTCGGCCATTTGGCTGCGACACGAATTGCCTGTACAAAGATAAAGGATTTTGAATTTTTTTTCATTTTCCATAACACTCATCACTCCTATATTGTTTTTTTATAACGCGCCAGATGTTGCATAAGATTTTTTGAGAATTTCGACGGGATGAAATATCCGGTAAGGGGTCAGTTGGGTGAACTGCAACCGACAGCTGAGACAGTCCGTAACAATCCATTCTGGGCTGATATCTTTGATTTTTCCGATCAATCGACTTCCCATCTTGATGGAGGTTTTATGGAATTCACGTTTAAATCCCATAATTCCCCCCATTCCGCAGCAGTGAAAGTCACCTTCGATAGATTCTAAGGACATTCCCGGGATCAAACCCAAAAGGTCCATATAGGGTCGGCCGATTTCTTGTTCTCTCAAGTGGCAGGGTGGATAGTAGGCGATGTGTTCAGTTATTGGACTGAATGTGTTCTTTAGCTCTCCGGACAGATGAAGATTTCTTAAATATTCTCCCAGATCATAGGTGTTTTCTGCAACCAGGATCCGTTTTTGAGGGTTGATGGAAGAAAAATACCCCGCGTCTTTCAAGATGCCTTTATACATAGATTTTTTGAGTAAGACAAAATTGTTTCCGCTCGGATTGGACGCACGAATTTTCGTGGGAATCTTCATATAAAACGCGTCAGCGCCCACGGCCTTCTGATATTCGGAAGAATAATATGCGCCTTCCTTTAATACTTCTTTGAGCATATATCCACATGTCGGGCATGAACAGACGATATCGTATCCGTCTTTCACCGCCTCGAACAAGCGGTCGATATTGAACCCAGCAAACTGCAACGTAAGTTTACGGTCGCCTTCTAACAAAGTGGGCATGCCGCAACACTGTTGTTCAGGGTAGTAAACATCAATCCCGTTGTATTGAAAAATTTCAACTGTGGCTTTGGGCACTTCAGGGAAAAAGTATTTGCCTGTGCAACCGGCAAAAAAGGCCACTTTTCGCAGAGGCGTTTTTTCAGGTCCGGTATTCAGCCGCTTTCTTCTGACCCATTTGGGAAAGTTTTCTCCGGGTATCCGGGGGAATATTCGTCGCTGATGAATACCCGCCACTTTTTTAAAAAGGCTGCTGATCGGTTTGTTTTGCAGAAAAAAATTGGCCACTTGCGGAAAGGCACCACACATGCTTCCAATACGCGCTACATCTTCTATGATACGGATACTGTATTTCAATCCGTCCCTGTCCATGAAAGCTGTTTTGGCCATCGTGATATCGGCACGAATGTTCGGGCATGGACAGATCGCACAAAAATTGCAAAGATTCACAAGATTCTCCAATTCTTCTAGAGTTATCTTCTTGCCGGTTTCCATTTCTTTATCGTACAGTCGGTATAACTCCGGGAACAGGAGACATGTAGAATCCATCAGGGACCTGCAAATGTCACAATCCGCACAGGAGTCCACGACCGCTCTGATTTTATCTTCTGGATTCACTTCGAAACCTTAAAAGAATTTCTAAAAGTTCTTAAAAATTTTTAATCCCGATTGAGCGGTTTCGCTCAATCGGGATTAAAGAAACACTGACCACAAAGGAGGAGACTTACCACGTCAGGGCTTACAGCTGACATGGCAGACACCGGTCGGTGTTTCCACAGCATAGGGGAAATATTTTTTTCGAAACGCCAGGGCCACATTGACCAGGCTGATCAGTATGGGCACTTCCAGCAGCGGTCCGATAACCGTTGCAAAAGCCTGATCGGAATCGATACCGAAAATCGCCACTGCCACGGCAATGGCCAGCTCAAAATCGTTGCTGCCCGCCGTAAAGGCCACAGTAGTGGTTTGAGCGTAATTGGCATTGATCTTGTAAGCGATAAAAAATGTGATAAACCACATGAAAAAGAAGTAAATGCCCAGCGGTATAGCCACCCGGATGACATCCAGCGGCTGCTTGATGATGAATTCACCTTTTAGCGAAAACATGACAATGATGGTAAATAGCAGGGCCACAAGAGTTAACGGGCTGATTTTCGGTATAAAGACGTCTTCATACCACTCTTTGCCTTTTGCTTTTAACAGGCTGAAGCGGGTAATGACCCCGGCAATGAATGGAATCCCCAGGTAGATAAACACTGTTTTGGCGGCTTCAACAATGGATATACTGACATTTAGTCCCTTAACGAGCCCCAGCCAGTTGAGGGCCACGGTGATAAAAAGATAGATGTAAACGGCGTAGAACAGGACTTGAAAAATCGCGTTGAAGGCCACCAGGCCCACAGCCAGCTCCCGGTCTCCTTCGGCCAGCTCATTCCACACGATGACCATGGCGATACATCTGGCAAGACCCACCAAAATGACGCCGATCATGTATTCCGGATAGTTACGTAGAAATATAATGGCCAGGACAAACATGACCACCGGACCGATGACCCAGTTTTGTAAAAGAGATATCACAAGGAGTTTTTTATGGGACAATACTTTTCCCATTTCTTCGTATTTGACCTTGGCCAGGGGCGGATACATCATTAATATCAGGCCGACGGCGATGGGAATGGATGTGGTGCCCACCCGAAGATCTGAGATAAATTCGGTTACCCCAGGCGCAAAATAGCCGGTGCCGATTCCGATGGCCATTGCAGTGAAAATCCAAAGAGTTAAAAACCGATCCAAAAATGAAAGCTGCTTTTCCGGTGCATCTACCATTGTTGTTTTACCTCCATAGTGTTAACGAAATGCCTTACAGTTAAGATCCGGACCGTGATTGGCCTCGAAGATCGGCATTCAGCGGGCCTGAAATGCCGCCTGCACCTGCTTGAACAAATTGTTTTTTATGAACTTCAGCGCATCCTCCGGCTTTTCGTCCAGCACAATCTGTAGAATTTGTTTGACATCGTCAATGCTTAACTCAATGCTGATCTTTTTTAGATTCACGGTTTCTCCAGTAGTTGTTTATTCGTTCTTGAATTTTAAAAGTCAAAACGGAATTGCCCCAGATATTCAGCAAGCTTATTTCTTCTGTCATCATCAAGCGGCGGACAGTCTTCAGGTCCTTTTGCCCCTTCGGCAACCTGGGTCGAAAAAACCATGCAGGTGGGTTGACCGCATTCTTTGCAATTGGTTTTTGGGAGCAGTTTTAGGATTTCAATGACCTTGGGTTGGGGGGC
>JAOUGB010000430.1 GCA_029857875.1 Desulfobacteraceae bacterium
CGCAATAATTCTGCCGCAAAGGCACGAAGACCCTAAGATTAAATTTCGATAAACGTTTATAATTTATACCCCTTCTTTGTACCTTGGTGGCTAAACGGTTACCCTGATTTTCCTTTATAAAAATGACGTTCCAGCAGTCGATGGTAAGACGTCCACGTTTCATCAGGGTCCTCTGAGGCGATGAAATCACGGATGGCGTTAACCTTGGAGTCGATTTCGTCAATATAATTGAGTAAAACAGCCTCGATGGTTTTGGGCGGTTCCGGAGAGCCGAACTCCCGGGTTCCATGATGACTGACAATCATATGCTTGAGCAAAAGCATCTGGTCTTCCGGAAAATGTTCGATTCCTGATAACTTATCATCCACCATTTTGATCCCAATGACAATATGGTTCAGCAACCGGCCTTTGTCGGAATAATCAATCTTGAATTGATACTCAAACTCATCAATTTTTCCGATATCATGAAGAATTGCGCCGGATAGCAGAAGGTCTCGATCGATTCCGCTGTAATGCCCTGCAATTTTATCCGCCAGACTCGCCATTGAAAGGGTGTGTTCCAACAGGCCGCCGATATAGGCGTGGTGCATTTTTTTTGCCGCAGGTGCGGTTTTGAATTTATTCACAAATTCTTTGTCTTTAAAGAAAGCGTCAATCAGCGCTTTGAGATAATCGGTTGTAATGGTTTCTGCAATTTTCATAAGCCGATCAAACAGGCCTTCAATGTCCCGGGAGGTTTGCGGCAAAAAATCGGAAGGATCGATCCTGTCAGGGGAAAAGGGTTCCATTTTTTTTATGACAACCTGCAAGGTCCCTTTGTATTCACTGACACTGCCGTTTACATGCGCAAAATCCCCGGATGTGATGCCGGCGGCTATCTGATCCACATTATCCCACACCACTCCTTTTATCGTTCCGGTTTTATCGGAAAGGGTTACATTTAAAAAATTGTTTCCATCCCTTTTCTGGGACAAAATCTTTTCGGACAAAACAAAGATGTCATCCACCCGATCACCGGCCTTGATATCCGTAATAAACCGTTTCTTCATTCAATATACCCCGAGTCAAAAATGAGAGTTTAATGGGTTAATGATTTTTTATGTTTTAAGGTTTTTTTCCTGACCTCTGACCCCTGACCTCTGACACCTTGACCCCTCGAATCCTTAACAATCTTCTATTATGTCACAATTTGAAACCCTCAATATTCCAGCCCTTTAGCTCTTCGATCATGGCGTAATCGGTGGCATCGCATTGAATCGGGGTGATGGATATAAAATTTTCGTTAAGTGCAGTGCCGTCACTTTCAGGGGTGTTAAAGGATGTTTGCCCATCGGTCCCATGCCAGTAATATGTTCGATTCCGGGGATCGACTCTTTTTTCAACAAACTCGTTGTAAAGAGCTGTTTCCTGCCGGCTGATCCGAACCCCTTGTATCTTATTTTTTGGTATATCCGGTATGTTTACATTTAAAAACGTTCCAAAAGGGAGCCCTTTTTCATAAACATTTTCCGCCAATGTTGCTGTAAAGAGCGCGGCATAATCATAAGCGGAAGTCTTACGCCCCTGTATGGAAACAGAAATTGCCGGCACTTTGTATAGAGCCGCTTCTTTGGCAGCAGCAACAGTTCCGGAATAATTGATATTGACCCCGACGTTTGCGCCTGGATTAATTCCCGAGATCACCATATCCGGTTTCATCTCAAGGATCTCCATGATACCGATCTTGATACAGTCAACCGGCGTTCCGTCCACGGCATATCCCTGACATCCGTTATTGACGGTAATCTTTTTGGTACGAAGCGGTTGATAAAGGGTGATGCCATGACCCACGGCGCTCCGTTCTCGATCAGGCGCGACGACGGTTACAAAATGGCGGGGAACTAACTTTTCATACAGCGCCCAGAGTCCGTCCGCATAGATGCCGTCATCATTGGTTAATAAAATATTCATCTTTCATTACGAGCCCTTATTCACGAGGCTTGTCCGCCTCCGGCGGGTTTATCCGCCTTCGGCGTGATCTTTCAGCAAAAATTTAATCATACATGAAGCGGTAATGTTTTCAAAAAGCTAAAGTTTTACGAGAATTTTAATTTGTTTTGGGTTTCGAAATTCGGAATTCAAATTTATTAACGAAAAAAGCACAAAATCTTTCAATAAAAAATAAAGGAATTTTGGAACTATGGAACTATATCTTGAAATTTTATAATTAAAATGGCATTTATACTTGATATTTTATTCTTATTCAAGATGTTATTGAGATGGATCAGATCCCGCTCCGAATTTTTCTCTGCAAAGGCGGATACAATTGTAGAATTTCCGAGACGTTAATATGAGGCAACTGCAAAACCCGCGAATTTTGCTGAAAAGGTATGTTGAACAATACAGCAAGATTCCCACCTGCTTTGGTTATATTGTGTTTTCTTTTGCCGCCGCCCTTTGTTCCTTTAAAAAATCTAAAGTGTTGTGTTCCGCTCGAATCTGTAAAACTGTTTCTGGACTCAGTTTGGTCCTGTTTATCCTGATTCTGGTTTTAGGCCCCGTTTCAGCAAAAGGTCAACCCGACCCATTTCAGGACGATGCGAGCGTGCCGTGGCATATTGTTGCGGATGAGATGAATTACGATGACCAGGCGAAAGTCTATATTGGAATAGGGAACGTAAACATCACCAAAAAAGATAAAAATCTCAATGCCGATTATGTTCGTTTTAATCAGAACACCATGGACGTTTTTGCCAAAGGTCATGTTGTTATGATGGTGGGAGAAAACATCATCACCGGCACCAGCATGGACATGAACCTGAATTCAGAAACAGGAACTATTTATAACGGAACCATATTCATTGATGAAAACCATTTCTATATAAAAGGAGACAAAATTCAAAAAGTCGGCAAAGACTCTTACACTGCCGACAAAGCCAGTGTTTCGACATGTGACGGTGATCCGCCGGCATGGAAAATTACCGGCAGAAATCTAAAGGTTACCGTGGAAGGATACGGTTTTGTGAAACATGCGGCACTTTGGGCAAAGAAAGTTCCCGTGCTCTATACCCCGTTTCTTGTGTTTCCCGTGAAGCAGAAACGCCAGACCGGTTTACTGGCGCCCCGGGTCGGTTATTCAGACCGTAAAGGGGGTGAATATCTCCAGCCGTTATTCTGGGCCATCAATGAGAGTTCGGATGCAACATTTTATGCTCACTATATGGGCAGTCGCGGGGAAAAGCTGGGTCTGGAATACCGTTATGTTTTAGATGAACAA
>JAOUGB010000431.1 GCA_029857875.1 Desulfobacteraceae bacterium
TCTATCCTCTTTCCTCTATCCTGCATCCTGCATCATGCATCTTTGATCAATTTTTTTATCTTTTTTATCATTTTCCTGGCGTCGTATCCCAAATCGTGAGCCTTTTGGAACTGTATCAAGGCCTCTTCAAGTTGGTTTCTTTTAAGATAAAGGCTGCCAAGCCGGTATCGATAAAGGCCATTTTCGGGTGCAATATCAATACTCTGCTGGCAAAAGATCGTCGTAATTTCGGGATTTTCACCCAAAAGGTCAAACAGGTAACCTATGGCTGATAACGATTCGGCATCATTCGGGTTTTGTCGAATGGCCTTTTTATAGGCCGAGATCGCTTCATCTGTCATATTCAAGGCGGTGCAGCATTCACCCAAAGAATGCAGCGCAGACCATGACTCCGGATTCAGTTTTACAGCTTTTTCGAGGAATTCTTTTGCCATCTCCGATTTCCCCATGTCCAGATAAACCCTTCCGATTTGAAAAGCAACTTCAAAGATATCCTCTTCTTTTTTCTTGTCTGCATCCAGAAAGTATTTTAGCGCTTCAGAGTTTTTGCCGGTCAACATTTTTACCAAACCGATGTTGTATAGGGCCATAACCTCATCAGGATCAAGTTTAAGGGCGGCTTGAAATTCTTTCAGGGCTTTTCCATAATCACCTAAAATACCGTAACATACCCCCAAGCTGTTGTGAATGTTGATATCTGAAGGGTCAAGCAAGAGTGCTGTTTTGAATTCCTCAATGGCGCCGTCGATGTCTCCATTTTGATACAGGTTGTCTCCGCTGATGTTTAAGCTTACGGCATCAAAGGAAACGATACTGTCCGGACCAAAGAATGCAGCATGAATAAGCGCTTTGCCGGCATTGTCAATGATCTGACTTCTAGTGAAGCTGAGCGTCGGATATGAGGCTATTCCGATGGAAATGGTTTCATTTGTAAATTCTGCAAGGATTTTTTTTATTTTTTGGGCAAATTCCAAGGGAGACGTTTGATTTGTTGGGGAGAAAAAGCATCCGAGCATTCCCTGGTCAAGCCTTCCCCACATTCCGTTTTCACGCCTGCATATGGTATCAATAACGTTGGCCACATTTAGCCAGAGGTCAATTTGGTCGTTACCGGCTGTTTCAGAACCTTCATGATTTAGACTATCAATTTTGATGACCATGGATTCAAATTTTTCAATAGTTTCGAATCGTGCCATAGCGTTTTCAATAAAGGTTTTTCCGACCGGAATATCCGGGAATGCTTTTAAAATTCTGTTCGTCACAACCGAAGAGAGAACTTCAGGCGTATCTTTTTTGGGATTAGCATCTGTTTTATAAAGGAGAAACTCTTTAATGGAAGAGCGGTTGTGAAATAATCTCGTCTTTTGGTGTGTCATGACCCGGCCTTTTTCAGCATATGTTTAAAAGCATTTTCAATGAGTTGAAGTTCATCATCAAGGATGGTTCTAAGATCCATGATAAAAAGATCTTCTTCGATTCTTCCAATAATGGGGCATTCATTGTTTCGCATCTGTTTTTCAACGGCATTGGCTGAAATACCCTGTACTTTAACCCCCACACCTTTGCTGGGGATTTTTAAAAGTGGAAGCGAACCGCCGCCGGGTCGTGAGAATATATCGATGAGACTTACTGATAATCTGGGATCGCCGATGTTTTCAAGCATCTCAAAAAGCGTTTTAGCGTTTGATTCAATGTGGTCAAAAGGGAGTGTCATTAGGCGTAAGGTCGGAATGGCATCCATTTCTTTTTCTATGTTTCTGTAATGTCGCAATGTACTTTCAAGTGCGGCAAGGGTGAGTTTGTCGATACGAAGTGCTCTGTTGATGGGATTTTTTTTGATTTTTTCAATGATATTATTTTTTCCGACAATGATGCCTGCCTGGGGTCCGCCAAGAAGTTTGTCTCCGCTGAAAGTAACGATGTCTGCGCCCGCTTTCACCGATTCCTGAACCGTGGGTTCCTTTAACAGGCCGTATTTTGAAAAATCTACAAAGGTGCCGCTGCCAAGATCTTCCATCACCGGAATCTTGTACTTTGCACCGAGATCAACCAACGATTCAAGAGAAACATCGGCGGTGAATCCGACGATGCTGTAATTGCTCGTATGGACCTTTAAAAGGAGGGCCGTATCGTGCTCAATGGCGTTTTCATAGTCCTTAAGATGGGTACGATTTGTGGTACCGACCTCTTTTAAGATTCCCCCGCTCTTGGCCATTACATCAGGGATTCTGAAAGATCCGCCGATCTCCACAAGCTCTCCCCTTGAAACAATCACTTTTTTACCCTTAGCGATGGTTTCTAAAGAAAGAAAGACGGCGCCGGCATTATTGTTGACCACCATGGCGGATTCAGCGCCGCTGATTTCACAAAGGATGTCTTCAACGATGCTGTATCTGGATCCCCGGGCGCCTTTTGATAAATCAAACTCCAAATTGGAATATCTGCCTGCAATGGTTAAAAGATTTTCAATGGCATCATCGGCAAGCAGTGAGCGGCCAAGGTTGGTATGGACAACGACGCCTGTGGCATTGATAATTCGGATCAAATTCGGTGTCATTGTTTTACGGACACTTTCTTTTATTTTATTGAGGATTTCGGAATTGGAGAGTTCTGGTTCCGTGATGTTCTGTTGGTTATCCAAAATAATGATTCGGAGGTTTTCAACAACGGAGCGGATCGAACGGACCAGCACAGATTTCGGAACATTGTCAAAGAACGTGTCAGCTTTTACCATCTCAAGAATATGGTCTACCCCGGGAAGCATTCGTAAGAGCGTTTGTTGATTTTCGGTGATGTTCATTTTTTCCCCAAAAGTTGTCTCAAATTTTAAAACCGGTCTTTTAGAATAGACTTCATAACATTTTAACGTCTGCTATATCAATAGATTTATTATGAATGTGAAATACTTGTTGTAAATTTTTCTTTATGGGTGGAAAATTATGCGTTATGTAAAATTTGAATGTAAGATGTTTTTCATACACCATGGAGACCATGTACAACTTTGTCTAAAACCGCTTTTATCGTCAACCCTCATGCGGGTAATGGGTCAACAGGATCAACCTGGCCGTTTATTGACTCACTTGCAAAAGATCGGCTGGGGCTTTTTGATACGTATATGACCCGGAGACCTGGAGATGCGGTCATATACGCCAAAAATGCCGTTGCTGAAAAAACAAGACTTCTCGTCTGTGTCGGCGGAGACGGTACGTTGAATGAGGTTGTTAACGGTATCATGATGAATGAAGAATCCATGAA
>JAOUGB010000432.1 GCA_029857875.1 Desulfobacteraceae bacterium
TACAAGGGGTCAAGGATTCAAGGGTTCAAGTGAAATGCTAAAGAATTACAAAGAAAGGATATGGAAAAAAACATCGCAGAAATCGAAAGAAGATTAAAGGCGCTGATAAAGTCTTTAGAAATCAAACCCTTGAATCCTTGGCCCCTCTTCTCCAACTAAATTGGAGACAAATCCTATCTGGCAACCATGGCCCGCATCATGTCACCGGCGTTTTCAGCATGATCTGCGATGGAGCCGATGATCTCGGCCAATCTGACCATATGAAAAACGGTGACCGCATCGATATTCATATTCAGTACTTTTTGTTTCACCGTGTCTTCGGCTTTGTCGGCTTCATGTTCTTGTCGCCGTAACGTACGGATAATATTTTTGATGTTCACCCGCTGTTCTTCAGAGTAGTTTTTGAAATATTTTCTGGCTTCGACGACCATCTTGCTGAGTTCTTCGATGGGGTCGATGACGGTATCCGCCAGAATAAGAAAATCTTTTTCAAGTTCACGGGGAATCCCAGGTTCGCTTCTGAAAGAAATCCAGTCAAGGGCATCTTCCACGGCATCAATCACCGCGTCCTGTTCTCTCAAGTACCTGAATAGTAGAAAATTATAGACCGGCATCAAGGTTCCTTTGGGCAGATGGCCGCGGATGCGGCGCTTGATGGCATCGGCTTCGCTTTCCAGCCGAATCACTTCCTGCCTGAATTCTTCAAATGTCTGGCATTTGTTTGCAAGATGACACTCGATGGCCTGCTGAAACGCCCAGGCACATTCTTTAACCTTCTCAGCATGCTCCTGAAGGCCTTCAAAAGGCGATGTCATGAACATTGAAAAAAACGGAATGCGCATTGCCGGCTCCTTTTAAAAAATGAATTGAAGTATTTTAAAAATGATCATGCTGCTCAACGCCGCCGCAGGTACAGTTAACACCCAGTATACCATAATTTTAAACACAATACCAAAATTAACAGCTTCCATTCCACGGGCAAGGCCGACCCCAAGCACACCGCCTACCGCGGCATGGGTGGTAGATACCGGCAAACCTAATTTTGAAGCCACAAGAACCGTTGTCGCCGTTGCAAATTCTACCGAAAAACCTCGGGTATTGCTGAGCGTGGTAATCTTTTTTCCCATGGTTTCCATAACGCGGTGGCCGGCCATGGCAATACCACTAGCAATTCCGATACCGCCGAAAAACAAAAGAAAAACAGGAACCGGTACTTTGCCCCCAACGCTCCCGGTTTTAACCAGAAAATAAATCACCGCCAGAGGACCGATGGCATTGGCCACATCATTGGCCCCCTGTGCCAGGGCGACATAGCAAGCGGTTCCTATTTGAATTCTCTTAAAGACCGCCTCTGCACCTAATTCTCTGTTTTTTACATAGCGTTTCAAAGCAACGGATGCTGCAAATCCAAGAATAACCGACAGTAATACAGCCACGGTCAGTGCTGCCTGGGACCCCAGGGCCAATCTTTTTCCAAGGGGCGTCTTGAACAGAAACGATAATACGACAACAAAAAACGTCATACCAACAAATAAAGGGGAAAACTTCAGTGCTTGGATAAAGGCATCCTTTCTGGAGAGGATCAATCGTACGATGATTTTAAAAATGGTAAAGGCGATAACGATGCTAAAGAGGGGCGAAATGATCCAGCTCAGTACAACAGCAAGGAGCTTTCCCCAATTAATGACGGCAAATCCACCAGCCATAATTCCAAAACCGATCATGGCGCCCACGATGGAATGGGTTGTGGAGACGGGCAACGATTTCCAGGTGGCAAAACTGACCCAAAGGGCCGCGGCAATAAGGGCTGAAAGGGCACCAATAAGTGCAACATGAGGGTCGGTCATAATTTCAGTCGATACAATCCCTTTACGAATGGTGTTGGTAACGTGAGATCCAATGAATACAGCACCGACAATGTTTAATATCCCTGCGAGAAATATGGCCTGGCGAATTGTAATTGCTTTCGCAGCCACAGATGAAGCCATGGAATTGGCCACATCGTTGGCGCCGATGTTCCATGCCATGTAGAAACCGAAAATATAACCTAAAATGAGAATAATATAGGGTTGCGTCATTACAATTAAACTGTCATTTTTATAACTTTATGAAATCAAATGTTTCTTAACGGTAACCTGTTTATGCCATCTGAATGGAAGAATGGAAAACTGGAATGCTGGAATATTGGGGAAAAGAGCGGAAAATAATTTTTTTAAATTGTAACAACTCCTTCAAACCCATCATTCCATTACTCCATCACTCCATTATTCCAATTGGGGCGAAGCCTCTAAGTTCTATTATGTTGTTATGATAAATAAAACCGACCTTAAATTCAGAGAGATAATGATGTTAGGCGGGCACATATCACGGTGTATCATTTGAATCAATCAAAAATATAACGGTTTGGCGAAACCCATTTTTGAAACACTCAGTTTAGGCAAAATATCGTCGGGAATGTTGTCTATAAAACGGCAGGGCCGGTTTAAAACCATTCCGGACATTCGGTCATAAATTTGGGCCGGGTATGTAAAAAAGAGGTTTTCCTTAGCCCTTGTTGCTGCAACATAGATCAGTCTCAACTCTTCTTCAAGCTCTGTTTCATCGTGAAGAGCATGTATCGACGGGAATCGGCCGTCAAGGGCCCATATAATAAAAACTGTGTGCCATTCAAGACCCTTGGCGGAATGAACGGTTGACAGAATAAGCCGGTCATCAGCCGGATCACCACTTAATAAAGTGTCATTTAAACTCGTATTCGGAGGCTCCAGGGCCATGTCGGTCAGAAACGGTTCAAGATCAGGATACCGCTCCATAATGGTTATCAGATGTTCAAGATCTCTAGTCCGTTTTGGATGATCATCGTATTTCTTTTTTAATATGGGCAGGTAATATTTAACAACCGCTTCACCCATTTGGGCAACAGTCATGGGCCTATGATCAATATCAGAAAAGAGGCGTTTGAGTTTATCCAAACCTTTGGATCGGCCGGCTTTAAGTTTGGTTTTAACAAATCCTGCATATCCGGATTTTTCAGCCAAAATCGTTTCATAAATGTCCAGTGCAGTTTTGGGTCCGATAGTGTCCAAAAGGAGGAGGATTCTGTACCAGCTTATCCTGTCATACGGATTGAAAAGAACTTTGAGATGGGCCAGAACATCCTTAATATGTGCAGATTCAACAAATTTAAACCCCCCCACTTTAACAAAGGGAATCCCTTCTCTGGCAAGTTCGATTTCAAGGTCAAAAGAA
>JAOUGB010000433.1 GCA_029857875.1 Desulfobacteraceae bacterium
CCCGATAGTTATAAAAAAAGCATGAGAAGTATGTTGAAACGGCAGCTCAACATTCATTCCATATATACTTGCCACCAATGTAGGAAGCATAAGGATTATTGTGACCGATGTCAGAAATTTCATTACGATAGTTAGATTATTCGAAATGACCGATGCAAAGGCGTCCATCATACCGCTAAGGATGTTGCTGTAAATATTCGCCATTTCAATAGCCTGTTTATTATCAACAATGATATCATCCAGTAAATCTTTATCATCTTCATTCAATTCTAAGGCCCTGATTTTAGATAATCGTTCCATCATGAGTTCATTAGACCTCAACGAGGTTGTAAAGAATACAAGACTCTTCTCTATGTCCAATAGTTTTATCAGTTCCTCATTTTTCATCGATCTGTGTAATTCCATTTCAACCTCGTTACTCTTCTTGTTAATTTCTTTTAGATATTTCAGGTAAAAAAAAGCTGTTCTATGAAAAAGATGTAAAATGAAACGGCGTCTATTTTCAGTAGGAAGGTTTCTTATCTTACCTTTAAATAAATCCAAAACCTCATTTATATCCCATAAGCATATGGTAATTGTTATATCTTTGGTAAGGACTATACCAAGCGGCAAGGTAGTAAACGGAACTCCCAAATTATCTTTATCAAATTTAGGGACTCTTAATACAATTAAGGTCGTATTATTTTCTGTTTCGATTCTCGATCTTTCATCAACATCCAATGAATCCGTTAAGAAGTCCAAAGGAATAGATAGATCCTCTGATAGCTTTAGCAGCTCATCCGGGCCAGGGTTTGAAACATTTACCCAGCAATCTTTTTCGATGTCATCAATCGAAATAAATCCGTTATCTGTGGTTTTTAATATCTTAATCATCTGATTATTCCCTTCTTTCAAGATTTACACCGGTCAATAATATTCTTAAAAGCAGTATAGCAATTAAATATGGTTCTTCTCCAATTTAGTTGGAGAAGAGGGTCCAAGGATTCCAGGGGTCAAGGATTCAAGGGTTTGTTTTCTAAAGACTTTATCAGCGCCTTTAACATTCTTTCGATTTCTGCCATGTCTTTTTTTAGCGTACCCAAATCACCTTTTTTCAATTAAATATAGATTCCCTGCTAATAATATCTGCGTTTCCAACTCGCAAACAGAACCATAAGATGTGTAAAGCATCCTGACGTAATCCAAGGTTGTCTTTCTTTCTTTGACTTTTGCCAGACTTTCAAATCTTTGTAATTCTTTAGCATTTCACTCGAACCCTTGAATCCTTGATCCCTCGAACCCTTTGGGATAACACCTGCTCAATTGGAGATGACCCACTTATTTTACCCTAATTAACTACAACTAATCGGGAGATGATTCTTAAGTATTAACCCATCGGCGATTTTTTGTTCTAATATCGAGGAAACGTACCTCATATCTTACAAGACTATCGAAAAACCTAAAATCGGAAACGCATCGTCCGATTTTAAAAGTAACGGATTGTTATCGGACGTCTCGATTCCTCCCGAATCAGGGTTGCCGTTCATAAAGGTTATTATGAAAGAAAAGCCAAGGATGCTTGGGCCGTCCGTCAAACCTTGAAATTGTTTTTTTTAATACCATGCCGCGCTATGAGCCTATGGAGCTGACGGGTAGTTATTCCGGCTTTTTTAGCGGATAAATTGATTTTTCCTTTGCATCCTTTCAGAAGGTCTTTTAGATAAGAGCTCTCAAATTCCACCATGGCAATCATCCTGGCTTCAGATAGGGACAGATCCTCTTTGTTCGGTGGGTTACTCAGAACTTCACTCGCTATTACCAGATCGGTTGGAAAATTTTGAGGGCTTAGCGTTTTCGTATTTTCTAAAATGTATGCCCTTTCCAAGATGTTTTCCAATTCTCTGATATTACCTGGCCAATCATAGACTTTAAACCCCTCATATACCGCTGGATGAAGCTTTTGAATTCCTTTGCCGTATTTGGCATTTAAGTTTCTCAAAAACATATCGATGAGATTGGGCAGATCCTCCAAGCGATCCCTTAACGGCGGGATCTCAACGGGAAAAGTATTTAGCCGGTAAAATAAGTCTCTTCTAAACAAGCCTTTTTCGGTAAGTTGCTTTAATTCGGCATTTGTTGCTGCAATGATACGGGCATCCGTTTTCAGCTGTTCTTCACCACCCACACGGCTGAAAGTTCCGTCCTGTAACACTTGCAATAGTTTGATCTGTGCCTGTTGGGTAATTGTACCGATTTCATCCAGAAAGATCGTGCCGCTGCGCGCCATCTCGAACTTTCCAATTTTCCTGCGCTCTGCTCCGGTAAACGCACCTTTTTCATGTCCGAAGAGTTCGCTCTCCAACAGTGTATCAGGAATCGCACCGCAATGAACAGCAATAAAAGGCTTTTCACTTCGGCGGCTGTGCCAGTGAACGAGTCTTGCCAGCAGTCCCTTTCCGGTACCTGTTTCGCCGAGCAATAACACCGTGGCTATGGTTGGCGCCACAGATCGAAGATTTTCGAATACCTTACGCATAATAGGATTGCGAGTATGGACGATTTCCAGCCACTCGGTTCTCCAGAACCGACCGCGTAAATAGTCCAGCTCAAGATTCTTATTAATTGTATTATTCAACAAATCAAATACTATCCTAAACGCTTTTACATCGATGGGGTGCGTCAGGTAGTCCCAGGCACCGTCATTGATAGCTTCGATAGCCTCCCGGATAGTGTCTTTGGATGTGATCACAACAAATTGTACCAGGGGATTGGACTTTTTAAAGGGAAACGATATTTCGCTGAATTTTAAAGTTGAAGCTGCGGGTTGGAGATGGTCGAAATCTATGACAATTAGATCATAAGGATTTTGATTGTGGATTTGGAGTGCGCTCTGGATCGAATCGGCACTCATTATCACGACTTCATGGGAAAGGGCATCTGATAAAAGCCGTATTACATCAGAACTGGTCGATATTATCAGAAAGTCCTTCATGGTAAATACCGATATCTAAACGAGTTCATTGGGTTTTCTTCTCGATTTCGTGCGGATGCTTGATTAACGTTATAATTGCGCACACATGAATGTCCGGGTCAAGAAAAAACGCCCGCTTATAGTGAAAGCAGGCGTCAATTCAGCCGATTTAAGACCAGAACTTCAGGCATCGATTATTTATTATCGAAATAAGATTGAACCTTGGCAGCTATTTGATTGTTGGTCATTTTATCACAGGTTTGAACGCCAACGATTTTCGGGGCCAGTACTTTTGTCT
>JAOUGB010000434.1 GCA_029857875.1 Desulfobacteraceae bacterium
AAATCCGGCGCCCAGGGTCAATGCCCCGCCCGCTATTGCCTTTCCAGTGGATAACGATTCACCATCGCCCTGCGCGGATGATTACTTGAAAGACTCTGAATGTCCGTCTGGCGCCTATTTTCAATCAAAATCCGATTTCGCTTTTAACCGTTCTCCAAAGGCGAGTTCCGATCCATTCAATATCCATCATTTAATCTTATAAATTCTTAAAGATAACACGATTACATTTTACAAACTGTAAAAAATGCTGACATTTTATGCCCTGTAAATCTATGTATCAGACGCTCCTTTTTTTCCAATAAGACAGTCTTATCTAAGTGTTACATAAATCACCAGGTGTTTTGAAGCCTGGCATGATTGTCGCAAAAGTAATGTTATATCGCAAAGGTAAGGCTATAGGAGTTTGACTATATTTGAATGATAATGGTTTGAGTTCATTACTGTTTCACAGATGATTGTAAACACTGGATGTTCTTCACATCCATAATAGATACCCGCACCATTGATAACCGGTGTCGGAAAATTTTACATGATGAAAAGAATTCCAGACAAACAGCAGTGATTGAATGATTGGAAAAAAATTAAGGAGGAAATTAAAATGAGTTATTACCTATACAGCAACACTCAGGAAGTGACCCCCTATGAAAGGATGATGGCATCGCTCAATGGAGAAAAAAGGGACCGTGTACCGGTTCATTTCTATCCCAGATGGGCTGCTTTAGAGCATATCGGCGTCACCTTTAAACAGGCCTGGGATGACCCGGACCTGTATGTCAAGGGGCAGATTCTGGCCCAGGAGCGGTTTCAATATGACTGTGTCATCGACTATGACATGATGGGGCCTGTAGAGGAGGCCATAGGTGCTAAACTCAAATATCCGGAAAACGATGTGCCCCAGATTGCCGAATCCCTCATCAAGACCAAAGAGGACATGAAAAAGGCAAAATGGAAACTCGATCCCCGCAAAGACGGCAACCTGCCCAAAGTGCTCTATGTGGTCAGCCGCCTTAAAGAAGAGTTGATCAAACGCGGTCGTGGCACCCAGCATGTGCCCATCATGACCTGGGGGAGTTGTCCTTCCCGGACCGTAGCCTGTTTGACCGGATTTAAAGAGTGGTTTTTGATCGTTGCCAGGGATCCTGACTGGGCGGTGGAACTGATGGAAATGGCGCTGGACGGATGGCTCCAGCTGGTCATTGCGGCATGGGAAGCCGGTGCCGACTGCGTCTGGGTAAATGATCCGGTCTCTTCCCGTGACTGCATCTCCAGGGACCACTATGACAAACTGACCCAGCCTTTCGAGCGAAAGTTCATCGAAGCCATCCGAAGAGAAACCGGCATGAACATTACCATGCATCCTTGCGGCAACTGGCATGATCGCCTGGATCTCGTCTACCAGAATCAGGCGGACTGCTATTTCCTCGGCCCCATGGACATTGGATTGTGTGTCGACAAAGCGGTCGAAACCAATAAAAAAGGACTTTCGCGAGTGAAAGCAATTAACGGTAACGTCGGCGCGGCTACCAAAACCACCATCGACGGTCAAAATCCCGTTCCGTACGCCACAACCATGAAAAAAGGAAAACCGGAAGACATCGAGAAAGAGTCCAAGGCAGTTATCGAAACGGTCGAAGCTTCCGATTTTCGCTGTATTCTGGGTACGAACTGCTGGGATGTCAAGGGCTCTTCTTATGCCAATCGCGACGCCATGGTCTATGCCGCCAGAAAATACGGTCAGTACAAATAGACCGTAAAAAGGAGAGGAATGAAATGGGTATCCTAGGTGACATCAAAAATGCCATATTCGACGGAGAAGAAAATAAGATCGTTGAACTGGTTAAACAAGCTCTGGATGAAGGTCAGACGGCTTCCGAAATTCTGGACAAAGGGCTTGTCGAGGGCATCCGGGCCACCGGTGACGCTTTTGAAAAGGGAGAGAAGTTCATTCCGGAGATGCTGCTGTCGTCAGAATCCATGAAGAGGGCCATGGTGATTCTCAAGCCGCTGCTGGTGGAAGAAGGTGCAGGGGGAGGTTTCGGAAAAGCCGTGCTGGCAACCGTGGAAGGGGATGTCCACGACATCGGCATTGAGCTGGTTGGTACGATGCTCGAAACCGCAGGTTTTGAAGTTCGGAATATGGGTCCGGATGTACCGACGGAAGATATTGTGGAAGCTGTAAAAGAGGACAAGCCTCATATCGTCGGGCTTTCCGCGCTGCTGTCCAACACCATGGATGTCATGCCCGATGTCATTGAGGCCCTGGCAGATGCCGGACTCAGAGATTCGGTAAAGGTGATGGTAGGTGGTGCACCGGTTAAGCAGGATTTCGCCGATGAGATCGGTGCGGACGGCTGGGCTTACGATGCCGCCAGCGCCGTCCCTAAAGCCAAGGCATTGCGTTCCCAGCTTCCGGATTAATCATTGAACATGGTCCTGCAAATAATTCCGGCAGATGAACCGGTTTGCCGCTTGATCTGTGTCACTGGTAATGAGTTCACCTCTATTAGGTCAAGCGCAAAGCTGGGACAAGATGAATTTGTGGTTGTTGTTTGTTGGTTTATTAGATGACTTATGAGTTCAGCTGCGTGCATAGAAAGCGCGAAGTTATCTATGACCCTTAGTAGATAACCCCATATAAAAAAGGAGGAACACCATGCAGGAAAAGGATAAGAAAAAGAAAGAAAAATCGTCTTTCTTGGAAAAGCCGCTTTCACGCAGAGATTTCTCGCGGATTGCCATGGCGTTCGGCGTCACTTCGACGTTGTTTGCCTGGCAGAGCTTTGCCGATGCCGGAATCAATCCGGACGTCCATATGCTGGCCCAAAAGGCAAAAGACATCCAGAAAGCACGCTACAAGGTTAAACCGAAGTTCAAGTTCCGTTTTGGAGCTGCCGGGCACAGTGTCGATACCTTGTGGGTCGCCAAGATCGGAACGGTCGACTTTGTCAGGGAAGTTGAAGAACGAACGGACGGCGAAATTCGCATCGAGCATCTTGGTTCGAACTCCATTTGCGGTGAAATGACCTGTGCGGAAAAGTGTGTCCAGGGAATCATCGACTTTTACCTGGCTTCCACCCAGAATTCATCGACCATCTGTCCGTATTTGCTCAATCTTGATTGGGGCGCCCTCTGGCCGAACCGGGCCGCCCTGTATTCTTTTGCATTTGACCACCGGAGCGAGGATCTCTTCCGGGAGCCCATGCGGAGACTCTACGGCATGGAGATGCTGTTCGGGGACTATGGG
>JAOUGB010000435.1 GCA_029857875.1 Desulfobacteraceae bacterium
CCATGACGGCGCACTGGTTATAACAAACGGAAAATTTTCACGGTTTGGCGTACGACTTCCTGTTTCACAGAGTTCAAAACTGCCGGAAGAATATGGCACCCGTCATCATGCTGCCATGGGTCTGGTGGAGAAATCAGACGCTTTAGTCTTCGTCGTTTCTGAAGAACGGGGAAGCCTTTCAATATTCCATAAAGGTCGAATGAGGCAGGCAAGCGATGGCGAAGAGGTGGTGAAAACGATCATTTCACACTGGAAAGATATGGCTTCCTTTCCCGTTGTGTTCCCTAAAGGAAAAGCTCGCTGGCCGGTATTTCTTCAGATTTTTGCGAGCCTGGTGTTGGCTGCATTTTTCTGGTCAACGTTGGCTGTTTCTCAGGGAGAAATACTGGAAAAGGTCGTAACCGTTCCGGTGGAATACACAGCCTCATCACCAAACCTCACTTTGGTCGGAAATAGGGCCGAGGAAGTTCGGCTGCATCTGTCAGGCCCGAAATCGGCGCTTGACACCGTTAACCCGTCTCATACAAGTGTGAAAATAGATCTTTCAAAAGCCCTTCCGGGAAAGCAATCTTTTATTATTACCGGTGAGAATATCCAGTTGCCGAAAGACATACATCTATTGGATGTTGTTCCGTCCAGCTTTGAACTCACACTTGCAGAAATCGTAGAAAAAGAGTTAATTATAAAGCCACAATTGGTCGGAAAGCTTCCAGGCGGCCTGAAGATCCATTCCTTAGAGGTAAAACCTGAGAAGATAAAAGTTTTCTCTCCGGAAAGTGTCGAAATGGATAAATTAATCAGCCTGACAACAACACCCATTTATCTGAGCAACATTTACGAAGACACCACAATCTATTGTAAAATTATTGCACTGCCGGCTGTTCAGCCAAAGGAAAAACGCTGGCCGGATGTCGTGGTGGTGATAACAGTGGGGCGGTAACGGCTTCGACCTTGATGCCTTTCGTAGTGAAACGGACTTGTCCGCCGATCTTTGTGGTGGAGATCCCGTTATCGGGAGAATCTGTGACAACACCGCCAAAGGCGGGCAAGCCTCGACTTTCGCTCATTTAGGGTTAAAGTCACACTGAAAAAATTTAATTACAACATCTTTACTCATCGAGGACAATAGCTATGTCAAAAAGAATACTATTAATGCTGGGGATGGTATTGATTCTTATTTCAGGCAATCCTATCAACGGCAGTGCCGAAACCGATCATACGTCGTCTGAAAACGCCGATCTATCCACACTTCAGTTTAAGCGTATTGCCGTCATGCCCTTTCTCGTCGGCAAGTTGGAATCACCGGAAGAACCGGTTGAAAAGCCTTTGAGCCAGCCACTGAAACAGCTTAATATTGATGCCGCCAATTTGGCAGAAGAGGCAGATCAGATCATGACTCGGCTGGTCAATGATGTGCTGCAAATTCAATTTGCGGATCAAATAGTTTCAATGAAAGAAGCCGCTGCCGTTTACGCGGATGTCATCCGAGACCAAACGCTGGACACTCCACGCAAACTGGCAAAAAAATTTGGTGAGAACCTGCAAGCGGATCTTGTGGTGGTTGGCACAATTTGGCGTTTTCGGGAAAAAGGGACTGTTAAAGAGATGCCTGATAGCCCTGCATCCGTTGCTTTTTCTGTCTATCTGATGGAGGTTGCCGGCGGTAAAAGGCTATGGCGTAATGCGTTTGACGGCACTCAAAAAACCTTATCGGAAGATGTATTGGGCGGTTTAAAACAGATCAAAATGGGACTCCGCTGGTTGTCTGTTAACGAATTGGCACGCTATGGGGTAAAGAGTGTTTTCAGGAAATTTCCGTTATTTTGAATAGTTACATCAATCGGAGACGGTCCGAACTCATATATTGAAGCTTCCCGCGGCCCCGTTGAAACAGTACCGCTTCTTTTTTAATAAATCCAATTGGTTATATTTGAAAGTGAGCAAATCAAATGAAAAAAAAATGCCCTACATTTTTAATCGGTCTGTTAATCAGCCTAATCGTGTTCAGTACACAGATATTGAATGCGCAAACATCCTCCCCGGATGAACTTTATATAAAATCAGAAATTCAAACCATTTTATCGACGTTATCCGATAATTTGAATCGATTTGAGTACCTTCAAAAAATGTTTGAAAACTCCGGAAGAAACGATAAAAATTATGACGAGTATAAAAATATATGGATATCCACAACTTTGGCGATTAACGCGATAGCGTCTGTATGTGAATATGAAAATGACTTATTAACCCTATTTATGGATCTGAAGGAAAAAAGGCGGGCTCATTATTTTGATGTAAGAATAAGGAGTTTGGAAACGTCGATTAAACAAATTACCATTATGTCCGAGCAGATACAGATTAACAACAAGCTGATGCCTCCGGATCTTGCCGAGCGTCAATTGTACGATAATTTGAAAAAAAATATCGATTCATCCATCGATTTGCTGGGAAAGAGCAAGGATTTAATTGTACAATTGAAAAAGAATTAAATCTACCGAAGGTCAAGAATATTCATAAAATTATCTTTTTCCGCCAAGTTATTACCACCATCTGATTTTATTTGTTTTTCGGGGTTTTACCTTCCGTATGAGGTTCGGTGGACGGCGTCACTTGCTCGACGATAATTCGCTCGAAACTCACCTGGGTAATACGGTGCCTTTCCATGGATTCCACAGTGATTTTGCATCCAGGAAGTTGAACCGTGTCTCCGATTTCAGGCACTCTATCAAGTTGCTTGTAAATGAGCCCTGCCAGTGTTTTATAATCTCCGACAGGAAAAGAGAGCTTGATCATCTTTTCCAGATCTTCAAGATAGATGCTCGGATCAATAATAGTTTTTTCTTCTTTTCCCGTTGTTTTTATGACCTGGGGAGCTGACGAGAACTCGTCTTCGTATTCGCCCACGACTTCTTCTAAGATGTCCTCCAGCGTAACGAGCCCGGCAGTACCGCCAAATTCATCGATAACAATCGCCATTTGCTGTCTATGGGCTTTGAATTCTGCGAGCAGAGATCTGAGAGATTTGGTTTCAGGAACCACATAAGGGGGCAGCATAATTGCGCTGATGGGAAGCTCAATATTTTGGGCCATCTCCTTATGGCCGACATTGTTCAACACTTCTTTGATAGAAAGCATACCTACGATATTGTCGATATGGGTATCATATACCGGATAACGATGGTGTCTTTCCTGCTGGAAGATCTCGAGAAACTCATTGATCGTCATATCTTTTGG
>JAOUGB010000016.1 GCA_029857875.1 Desulfobacteraceae bacterium
CAACACGTGTTTCTTCCGGTCCGAGCCAAAATATCTTTAGCATCCATGAGGACTTGCGCGACTATAATCTAATCTTTTACGATTGCATTGGGGTCGCTTTGGTCTTTTACAAGACGAAACTCCAAAGGCTTTTGAGTGTCCAGGTGAACATCCCTCTGGGGAAATGCAATGACAATCCCCGCCTCTCGGAAAAGATCGTCAATATGGAAACGGATATCGCTTTCAATGATGCGCCGATCCATGATGCGGTTCATACTG
This sequence comes from Desulfobacteraceae bacterium, assembly GCA_029857875.1. Taxonomy (GTDB): domain Bacteria; phylum Desulfobacterota; class Desulfobacteria; order Desulfobacterales; family UBA11574; genus UBA11574. The sequence goes on from JAOUGB010000016.1 coordinate 259, forward strand.
ATCCAGAAGTAAAGATCGAATATCAGGGCATTGTCCCCAAAATCGTTAAAGAGCACAAAGGGTTTTGGGGACTTCCTTATCCTTTTGTGATCGTCGGCGACCTGAAGCATAAGGCGCTCTACTTCACGAACCGGAGACCCGTAAATAACCCCCACCGTCACCTGCGCCCTGACCTCTTTGTCTGAAAGGGTCCAGTTAATGATATTTTTCTCCAAAAAACTGCTGTTGGGCACCAGGATCTGGACATTGCCGCCGGTGCGAATTCGCGTACAGCGCGCGCCGATCTCCTCCACCATGGCGAAGTTCCCTTCGATTTCAACCAGGTCCCCGATCTTTATCGGTTGTTCCGCCATAACGATGAATCCGCTGATGAAATTGTTGATCAGGTTCTGGGCCCCGAAACCAACACCGATGGCAACGGCACCGCCTAAGAATGTAAACAGCGTCAAAGGCATGTTGACCACGCGCAGGGAAAAGAGAACGATCAAGAATATGATAATATAATTGATAATCTTCTCAGTGGCCGCCATCGTGGTCTCTTTCATGTGGACACGCACCAAAAGGCCTCGAATCCAAAAAAGGATGATTCTTTTAACAAATATAAACCCGATAATCAGGGTGATCAGGGCCATTACCAGTTTCTTTACCGTCACCCCGTGTTCGTCAATAACCCACAATTCCAGGTCCCAGATGTTTGTTACCTTGCCGGTCAGTGTGGTTAGTTTTTTCCACAAATCAAAGTGTTCGCGTTTATTGGTAATCTCATCCAGAAGCCGCTGGTTCAACCGTAAGGTTGCTTGCAGCATCGACAAATATTCGACCCCCCCCTTTTCCAACGTCCTTAGCGCACCCAATCTATTTTCAAGCTCGCGTCGTAAATCTTTCGAATACCCCTGATCGGATAATTGTTTTTCCAGGGATGTAATTTGGGGCTGAAGACTGTTTTGATAGCTTTCCTGAAGTCGCACGATTCTTTCGATTTTTACTTTGCCGGCTTCAATCTCTTTTTTCCAGGCGTCGATTTTTTCTTGATTCACCCCGCCGTTGACAAGCGCGTAACGATTTCTCCACACCTGTTCCTGTTGATTTAACAGGTTCAACATATCCTCTGTCTGTTCCAGACGCTGCTGGGAGGCTTCCCGCTCGGCGTCGGCGGCCTCTAATCTGGCCTTGGCCAATGCAATATCTGTCTTTTTTCTGGCATTCGCGAGTCTTTCCTGGGCCTGAAGCCAGGCGGTCTCCACCTTCATCTGTCCACGGAGCTGATCCTTTTGTCGCTTTTGAAGTTCATCCCTGTTCCGATTGATGGCTTCGATCTGTTTTTCCAGGTCGGCGTTGTCAAAATGCAAGTTTTTGCTGACCCAAACGAGGTTCTGTTGTGTAACATCTGAATTTTGTTTGGCAAGTCGAACTTCTATCGAAAGATTTTGCCTGGTTGTCCTTTGCAAATCAAAAACCCCTTGGGAAATCTCCAGTTTCAATCGGGCCTGTTCTATTTCCCACTTCAGTTTTCCAGTCACTTTCCCGGGTTCCATTAGCGCCAGTTCTTCTTTGGATTTCCGCAGATCCTGACCGCTGTCATCCAGCCTCGATCTGGCATCCTCCAAAGCCTTCTCGGCCAGGCTGATCCCCAAAATGGCTGTCTCTTTCTTATGGTCGTCGGTAATCAACTTATCGAGAATGGTGTCATAAAAACTCAGGGAATACGGCGGATTTTCCGGAAGGGTTATCTGCTGCTGAGTCTGCACTTTTTCTTTCAAAAGGGCTTCTTCTTTTTCCAGGATTTTCTTTTTGTTTAAGGCTGTTAAGAGCCGCTGATAGACGCTGTCTAATTCCCGAAGCCTTGCTGTTCGTTCCTGAAGTTGGGAAAACAGTATTCCCAATTGGCGTGCTGTTTGTTCATTTTCCGCTGCTTCAGCTTCCGCCAGCCTTTTTTTGACCTCTTTGATTCTCAGCTCGATGTCGGCGGGATCGATCTCGGGCAATGGTTTCTGGTGGTTCACCGCCGTGGGGCTTTGTTTATTTTCCAGCACTTTGGGTGCCGCCGCCCAGGACATCGAAATCAGACCGAACAAAACGATTGCGGCATATAAACATAAACTTTTTTTTAGCTTAAAATGTATCATCATTCTTGACACGCAACCTTTTAACATTCAAATATGTATTGACATAGATTCAACATGTTTTCTTTTATTCAACATATTCGCCAAAAAAACAACTATCAATATGACACCTTTAACTTATCCGTCAAGCATGCTTTGAAGAAAAAAACATAATTCCACTTAAAATACATATTAATTCTTTAAATTTTTCGCCGATATATCCATGAGCGATTACACCCCCATTTTGCCGACCCGGCATCACAACCTGATGCAGTGGGCCCAACCCGTAATCTTTCTTCGGAAAGCGTTGAGGGTCTATCCGAATGAGATAAAACCGTTGCTTTGGGTGACCGCCATTCAACTGGTCATGAGCAGCAGCGCCATCCAGATCAATAATTTTGCTCAAAGTGCCTTTCTCAAGCGTTTCGGAGTCCAATCCTTGCCCACCGTTTTTCTCGCAGAAGCCATCATTACTTTCTTTTTTTCCGGACTTGTCGGCATTTTTATGGAACGCTTTCGAAACGTTCGTGTTTTTACGGTGGTTTTGCTTTATTTCGGCGGTTGTATCGGTCTGATTCGTTTGCTCCTGCCTTTGAAGTTTGCCTGGATCTATCCGGTGCTCTACATTCTCAAAAGCCAATCTGTTGCCATTTTGCCGATTCTCTACTGGGATATTTTAAGCGACTTGTTTACCACTCAACAATCCAAACGCCTTTTCACACTGGTTACAGCCGGTGGTGTTCTGGGTACCACAGCGGGAAGTTTAATGACAGGAAGACTCGCCCGCTGGCTCGGTCTTAACAATCTTCTTTTGATATTTGTTGTCGGAATGGTGCTGGCTGCCGTTCTGAACGAATTGACTGAAAAAATCGTGGCCGCTCCCATGGAAACTCGAGTCGATAGGCGCAAAGGTAAACTAGAGGGTAAATTTATCGATAACTTTCAAGAATTTCTCACCAATGCCCGTCAATCGGTGTTGCTGAAATATATGATTCTTATCATCGCCATACCGAATATACTGCTTCCCATCATGGACTACCAGTTCAATGTTGTTGTGGACAATCATTTCACCACCGAAGCAGCGACGCTTCATTTTTTCGGCCTGTATCGCGGTATCTCCAATGCCGTCATGTTTGTCGTTTTGATGGTTTCCGGTCGGATCATTACCCGCTTAGGCATCACCACCAGTTTGCTGTTTCATCCAGCGAACTATTTTTTGGCATTCGGCAGCCTTTTTCTTCGATTCGATATCATATCCGGCATTTATGCACGCTTTAGCACCGAAACTCTCAAAACAACCCTCAACAACCCGGCTCGGACGATCCTTTACAACTTTTTCCCTGAGCAAAGCCGGGCGTTAATCCGGGTTTTCTTAAGGGGAGCGGTGGTCAGGATATCCGACTTCACCGGTTCCGGTCTACTGATTCTTATCAAAGGTCTGGTCGATCCGCGCTGGTTATCGATAGTGGCTGCCCCCTTAACACTCATCTGGCTGTTTACCAATATCCGTTTAAAAAAAGCGTATCCGTCAATTTTGCTGCAAACACTTGCTGACAAGCAAATTGACTGGTCAAATCTCGAAGACGTCAACCTTAAAACGCTGTTAAAAGATAAGCGACTGCTGAACAAACTTAAGCAAAATATCGCCAACGCTGAGCCAAAAATCGCTGCGTTTTATGCAGACATTCTGGCAGCGGCAAAACCGCCGGGATGGACGGATACCCTTATAGATGCATTGTCGGCCCAGCCTTTAAAAACACAAAAACAAATGTTGGATCTACTGGTTCCTGAGAATACGGAATCGGCTTTAGATAGACTTATCCTTTTGACCCGGTCAGCTTCGCCGGAACTTTTGTCATACCTGCTGGAGACGCTGATCCGATTAGCCCCCCAAAGATGTTCGTCGGTCATGGAGGCTTTTTTGGATCATTCAGATCGCCGGGTTCGGATCGAAGCGCTGTCCGGATTCTATCTCGGGAAAGACCCTCGAAATTTACCCATTTTCCGAAACCGCCTCAACAACTTACTCAACAGGGATGAATCCGACTTTCGAATGGGGATCGAGATCCTCGGTAAAACCGGAGATAACGCGTTTGCAGACATCCTGCTTGGACTTTCTGCCGGAAAAGATCCGGAATTAAAAGCATGGGCCATTTCCGGACTGTCAAAGATGAAACACAACGCTGTCGTTGACATCGTTCAGGCGTCGTTTGAAGATACCTCGCCCCAGGTTCGTAAAGCCGCAGTTGAAGCGATCGGCGTTTTGGAAAATAACATCCCTGTCGAGATGTTGATAAAACGCTTAACAGACCCGGACCCGAACGTCCGGTCCCAAGCCGCTTTGTTGATTCGACAGAGAGAAAAAGACGCGCTACCCGATCTATTATCAGCCCTTCATCTCCCCTCCCGTGTTCTAAAAAACGAAATCCTTGCGCTTTTTGATGACATCGGTGTGCCTGCCGTAATGCTTTCCTCTTTTATCGTTAAGGAGCTTAAAGCCGCTTATGGTTGTCTGGCCCAGGTGAAGATTCTGGAATCCGGCCCATTGGGCCCTGCACTCGCGCTCTGCCGCGATCACCTGTTGGAAAAACACAATGAAATCATCGAAATTGTGCTAAGAGGGCTCGGATCTACGGTCTTAGGAGATCAAATGAAACTGATTATACGAGCGATTCAGTCTGGAGAAAAGCGGGATGTGGATAACGCCATCGAAGCATTGGAAAGCAGCCTGCACACCGATATTCGACGTCTGCTTGTTCCGTTGCTGAGTGAGGGGACGATGGAAGAAAAGCTCGCTGTTGCCCGGGAAAGGTTAGGAGATGATCTGCCCATGTCATCCTCGCTTGGAGAAATACTCAAGGAGTTGGTGGGCGATCCTGACCCCATGATCCAGGTCCTCGGCCTTTATGCGCTGGGAGAATCAGCCCGAAACGATGCGCTGCTTCCTGAAATTCGAAGGTACGCGAATTCAGAAAACCAGATGGTAAAGGAGGCCGCCGGATGGGCGCTGGATATCTTGGAGGCCGGCATTGATACAAAAAACCGTCCACCAGCCGGCTCACCCATGGTGGAAAAAATCCGATGGATCCGCCAAATACCCCTATTTACAAACTTGCCAGTTCAGGAGCTTTTCACCCTTGTCTCCATGATGGCGGTTCAGCGATATTCGAAAAACAATGTCGTGCTCCGGGAAGGCATGCCTTACGATTGCCTATATCTTATTTTCGAAGGTCAGGTGTCGCTGATAACGGGTGCCGAAACAGACCGACAGAAAGTTATAGAGTGTATCGGGAAAAACCGATTCTTCGGCGAATTGGCCCTTATCGACGGTAAAAATCATCCCTATACCGTCAAAGTCGAGTCCGATGCGATGATTTATATGTTAAAGGCCGATGATTTTTCACTTCTATTGAAGAACTCCCCGGTCGTATCACTGAACCTGTGCAAAGTACTTATCCAAAGAATTCGAGACTACCAGAGCCACCTGGGGTCAGCCAAAATTGAAGGTTAACAGGATAAGCGCCAACTGAAAAGCTTTTTGCAAAAGAGTTACTGAACCCTTGTAATTCAAAATATTTTAATTTAAACTTTGTTTATAGGCTCTCCAAAGCATAAATATATGGTACAATAATATATGTAAAGAATCCTGGCCCAAAGGACCAGGCTTTGTTTTGGGCTGTTTTACTCAAAACCGCACAGGTTAAAAGTGCCTAAAGTGATCTAAAATGCCTAAAGTTGTGGAGTCGCTTCGCTCCGTAAATTTTATATAATTGAGGGGTCGGGGAGTTTTTTCTAAATCATTGAATATTAGCCTCCGGCTCGGAGAGCGGAATGGATCATTTTTTTGAAAAGCGTGGACTGTTTGAGTGGTTTAGGGATCGTTAGAAATAACAGACGCACGACGAAGCATTTATAGAATAGAAGTTGTTTGTTTCAAGACGAACCCATTGTTATGATATTGAAATCTGTTATTTCTTTACGATCCTTTAACCACGAGGCTTGTCCGCCTCTGGCGTGATTACACGGTTTGAAAAAAGCATGATCCATGGAGCGATCCGACAAATAAAAATACCCCGACCCCTGATATAATTGATAGAATTCCTTAACTTTAGCTCACTTCAAACTTTAGTTCACTTCAAACTCTTGCGGCGATTCATCAGGCAGAGCCGAAGAACTCTGACTCCCGCAATGCGGGACAGGCAAGGCCCATCGAAGATCCCGCATTGCGGGGGAGAACCAGGTTTTTCAGGGCAAAATAAATACCAACAACGAAATGGCGGTAACGAACTATGAAAATATTAAACGTAAAGTTTAAAAATATAAACACTTTAAAGGGCGAATGGGAGGTTCATTTCAACCGGTCTCCACTTAAGGAATCAGGACTGTTTGCCATTACCGGTCCCAACGGATCCGGAAAGACCACCATTTTTGATGCGATATCACTCGGACTTTACGGCGAGACCGCGCGTCTTAAAAATTCACCGGAGCAAATTATGAGCAAACAGGCCTCTGACTGTTATTCAACGGTGACATTCTCGATAAACGACAATGTTTATTGTTCCACATGGTCTCTGCGCTGCACCAAAGGGAAAATGCATCCGCCGGAAATGAAACTGATCGAAATTACACGGAATAAACAGGTTCTCGAGGATAAGATCAGCACGGTTCGCAACCGTATCGCAGAACTGACCGGTCTCGACTTTAAGCGTTTCTCCCGATCCATCATGTTGACCCAGGGGGAATTTGCCGCATTCTTAAACGCCCTCGATAACGAAAGGGCCGAAATATTAGAAAAAATTGTTGGCAAAGAAATTTATGCTGAATCTTCAAAAGCCATCTTTGACAAAGCTGAAACGGAGTATAAAAAGCTTGGGGCACTCAAAGAAGAGATTCAAAATTTTCCTTTGATGCACACTTCAGAGATTAAGAATCTTCAGGAAACGCTTCAGCAGCTCGAAGAAGATTATCAAAAGACTGAAAACTTATTTTTCAAATTATACGAAAAAGAAAAACAGCTCAAACTCCATGGTCAACTACAAAAGGAATATAAGGAAAATCAAACCGCTCTTGCAGGAGCTCAGAACCGAAAAGCGCAAATTCAATCAGATCTTCTGCGACTAAAAAAGGCCATGGATGCCGCATCTTTTGAAGAAGACATTAAGCGGCTTGACAGCCTCAAAGCAAAAGCGTCCATGGATTCGGATACGCTAAAGGAACTTGAAAGAGAAATTGCAGATCTAAAAGATCGACACAAGGTGCTGACGGAAACGGAAAAGGCTCATATCTTTGAACTAGATCAAGCGCAAAAAAGCTGGTCGGAACGCCGGGCGCTGATTGAAAAGACACTTGAAATCGACCAAAGGATCAAGGCGGCAAGCGATTCGGTTCGAACGTTGTTGGAGCGTCAGGCATCTAATGAAAAAGAACAGAAGAAGACCTTACAGGAACAACTGGCAATCAAGCAGGAGATCGCAGAAAACGACGCCCGCCAAAAGAATACGGAAGATTGGCTGAAAGAACATGCTGAATATGAAGAACTGGTCAAACAGATTCCTATCATCAGAGGCACACTGGAACAGTTGCGATCGATCCGTCACAGCATGTCAAAGCACCCCGGCCAACAGAAGTCCGAATTGAAGGCCGAAAAAAAAGCGTCTGCATTGCTGACCAAAACGTCACGTAAAATCGGAAAACTCCGGAACAAAACGGCGAAAATCAAGGCCCGAAAAGCAGAACAGAATGAAAAATTAACATCCCTTTTGAAAAACGATTCCCTGGAAGCGCTTGAAAAAACGTGTGCCGATAAGAAAGATCGACTGGCGAACTATCATTCAATGCTCAAGATCTCTAAATTATATGCCAAGCGAGAACCAGCGGACGGAGAAGTTTTGGAAAACGCGTTGAAACAGGCTGAACAAGAACACGCCCACTTGCAGAGAATGTTTAAACTCGAAAACAACATCCTGTCCGTCATCCAAAACATTGCTAAATTCGAACCATGCAGAAAACAGCTCAAGGAAAAGGAATCTTGTCCCCTCTGCGGTTCAATGGATCATCCTTATGTGACCACAGAACCTCCGTTCGGAAAAGATCCGGCCCAGGCTCTTCGAGTGCAGGAGGATAAACTGAGAAAAATTCAACATCAAACAAAAAACCTTTTGGACAAAATTGCCCGACTTAAAGATCGACATGATCCCTTGGTGGAAATGAGGAAAAAATGGAATCTTTTGTGTCAGGCGACAAAGGCCGAATGGGCCATTGGGGATCGTCATTCTGTTAAGAAATCCATTCGGATACTGAATAAAGATGTGCGAAAACAAGAGGCCCGGATCAAAAAAATTCGAAAACAGTTTAAAAAGGCTGTAAAGATCGATCAGGCCATGCAAAAAAATTTGGGAAAGTTAACTGAAAAGCAAGCTGTTTCGGACAAACTTCAATATGATTTAAATATCCATCGAGATACGTTATCTTCACTACAACAGGAAAATCAAAACATCAAACAAAGGGAAGCGGAACTGTTACAAAACCTTCAACAGCCCCTCAAGATATTCAAAGAAAAAATTCCGGACCCGGGAACAGAAGATGAATTGAATCGGCGCCTGGAATCAAGGAGGGTCGATTACCTCAACCACCTGAAAGCTAAAGACGAACTAAAAAAACAGGCAATCTCATTGAAAAACAAAAACGAAGCCTTGCCTCAAATACTCGATAAGTTGAAAAAGGAAGCCGAACGTCTAAAAGAACAGAGTAAAACCGATCAAAAAGCGTTGCATGCGCTGCAAGAAAACCGAGAGACGACTTTCGGAACCGGAGACCCGCTTCAAGAAAAGCAAAAAACGGAAAACAAATTACAGGCTCAGAAAGAAGAAGCGGAAACCATCCGGCAACAACTCCGAGAGATTCACCATGCCCTTTCAGAAAAACAGCAATTGAAACAGATTACGGAAGATACATTTCAGGACGATAAAAAGAAATGTGAAGACCTTGAACAAGATCTTTCAACCCGGTTGGTTGATTCTGGTTTCAGTACTATAGAGGAGGTCCAAAATAGCTTTTTGAGTCTCGAAGAACAGCAGGTCATCAAGGATAAACAGGAAGCCATAGATCGCGAAATCACCCAATGCATTGCGAATTTGGATGTCATCCGGGAAAAATTTGACGAAGAAGAAACAAAAGAAATGACCATTGAATCTACGGAAGTCCTAAGCCTGCAAATCCAAGATGCGGGAAAACAAAAGGATGAACTGAGAGAAGCGCTTACCGCCGCCACAAATCGACTGAAGCACCAGAAAGCCATGGAAAAAGAATATGAACAAAAATTTAAGGAAATGGAAGAACAGGAAAAAATATGTGATCGAATCCATAAAGAAAAAGATTTCTTCGAATCCGCCAGTGAGACCGATATCAAAAAGAAAGTTCAAGAACTTATGCTTGAGCGTTTGCTCGAACACAGCAACCAACAACTCGAAGAACTCAGTGGCCGTTTTTATTTGAGACGTCCTGAAAAATACGGGTTGGCATTGGAAATCGAGGATGTTTTTCATCAGAGAGCACGCAGACCCATCAATACATTGTCCGGCGGTGAGAGCTTTTTGGTCAGCCTTGCAATGGCGCTGGGGCTTTCAGATATGACCGGAAATGGTCGAAAAATAGAGTCCCTTTTTATTGATGAGGGCTTCGGCTATCTGGATGATGAAACATTATACAAGGTAATTTCTACACTTAAGAATTTGAAAACAAGCGGTAAAACGGTGGGTATTATTTCCCATGTGAAGCGGCTCGAGAATGAAATTCCCACCAAGATACGAATACACAAAATTTCTGAAGGTGTGAGTCGTTTAGAGGTGGTGGCATAATTATTGACGATGACTTTTTTAAGAAAACAGAAGGCTAAGTACATGTATTCGTAAATACGGTTACATATTTATAACCTGGTTTTTTCATTCTATGTATGCAAAAGTTTAAAGTGCCTAAAGTGAACTAAGGTGCCTAAAGTTAAGGTGTTCTATCAATTTTGATTATAATTGATCCCGCTGAAAGCGCGTTCCTCAACTTTAGTTCACTTTAGGCACTTCAAACTTCAAACTTTTAGACTTTAGCTTATACGGGATAGTGTCCACATAAAAATACGTCATCGTATTTATGAATTAGAGCGCTAAGAAAATAGATTGAAATTCATGGCATTCATCAACCACCCCAACACAACCCCCCGGAGGACATCATGGCTGACATTTTTTCGTTCGAGCCCAGACGTATTCTTTGCCCGCTGGATTTTAGCGAACTGTCCGACCTGGCACTCAAATATGCCGAAGTAGCCGCACGGGAGTATAACGCAACCTTGCATGTTTTGCATGCAGAAACATTTGAACTGCCCCGCTATTTTTCCCGAAGTGAAAGCGATCATCTGATTCAAGAGCTGGCAACGGCCAAAACCGGCCTTCGAAATCATCTTGCTGAACATGTCCAAAAAGTCCTCGGAATCCACGCTAAGGAAATTGATCTGAAGTTCGACGTCATTGAAGCACATCCAGTGGGGGCAATTCTGGACTTCACGAAACAAGCGGCCATCGACCTTATTGTGATAGGCACCCATGGCTACGGGGGGTTGAAACGGCTCAGATTGGGATCAGTGGCTGAAAACACTGTGGCAAATGTAACCGTCCCTGTGTTCACGGTAAGGCAAAAAACCCATCTATTCATCGACGTATCCCATGCCGATTCAATACCTGTTCTGGAAAGAATCCTGTGTCCATCCAATATGTCAGAAACAGCTGTCTTCGCCTTGCGCCATGCGGCGGCCATTGCCGACCGCTTTGGTGCGGTTCTGACCGTGCTCCACATCAGGGAAACAGACAAAGATGCTGACATTTCTAAAGACGAGGAAAAATTGTGTTCATGGATCGCCGATACGGTAAAGGTAGAATGCGAGGTTAAACCGATGGTTAGTAAAGGGCACGCCGCTGAAGAGATCCTCTCCTATGCCAAGGAAAACAAGGACGATCTTATCGTTCTGGGTGCCCGTCATCAGCAGTTTTTGGAAGTAACTTTTTTCGGGAGAACCACGGAACTGGTGGTGCGGCATGCCCCGTGCCCGGTGTTGATTACGCCCCGCTTTCCGGGATCGTGAGGGTTCTCTTCCATTCCAAAATCACGGAGGTATAGAAAAATGGCTGGGATTACAATAATCGGTGCCGGGCTGGGCGGAATCCCCATGGCACTGGAAATGAAAGAACATTTAAGGTCTTCGGATGAACTGACCGTTATCTGCAATATGGATACGTATCAGTTTACCCCTTCCAACCCATGGGTGGCCGTTGGTTGGCGCACGCGCCAGGAGATTGAAATCCCCCTGGCGCCCATCTACAAAAAAAGAAACATAAATTTTATCCCCACAGGTGCCAAACGCGTTCTGGCGGAAAAAAACCAGGTGGAGCTGGCCGACGGTCGGACGGTTGATTACGATTATCTGATCATCGCCACCGGGCCTGCTTTGGCCTATGACGAAATCGAGGGGTTGGGACCAGTGAGTGGATTCACCCAGTCCATCTGCAGAACCGACCATGCGCTCAAAGCCTTTGACGCCTGGCAGTCCTTTGTCCAAAACCCCGGGCCCATCGTGGTCGGTGCGGTCCAGGGCGCCTCCTGTTTCGGGCCGGCGTATGAGTTCGCCATGATCATGGAGACCGACCTGCGGCGTAGAAAAATCAGGGACAAGGTGCCGATGACGTTTGTCACCTCGGAACCCTATATCGGTCATCTTGGACTGGGAGGTGTCGGAGACACCAAGGGGCTTTTGGAGTCTGTGATGCGTGAACGAACCATCAAATGGATTTGCAATGCCAAGGTTGCTCGTGTCGAAAAAGACAAGGTTTATGTTACTGAACTGGACGAAACCGGTAATGAAAAGAAAAAACACGAACTATTCTTTAAATATTCCATGATGCTGCCTGCTTTTAAGGGCATTGACGCCGTGTATGGAATCGAAGGCCTGGTGAATCCACGCGGGTTTGTGCTCATCAACCCATACCAGCAAAACCCTAAATACCCCAATATCTTCGCCATAGGTGTCTGTGTGGCCATCCCGCCGGTTGAGCCGACACCGGTCCCCACCGGCGTCCCCAAAACAGGCTTTATGATTGAATCGATGGTGGCGGCAACGGCTCGCAACATCCGTGCGTTGCTCGACAATAAAAAACCGGTTCATGAAGCGACCTGGAACGCCGTATGTCTCGCGGATTTCGGTGACAGCGGGGTTGGATTCGTGGCCATTCCCCAAATTCCGCCGAGAAATGTCAACTGGTCCTCCAAAGGAAAACATATTCATCTGGCAAAAGTCGCTTTTGAAAAATATTTCCTCCACAAACTGCGAGAGGGAATTACGGAACCATTTTACGAAAAGGCCCTTTTCAAGATGCTGGGAATTGAAAAACTTAAGGATATTGAATCGTAAAAATAGGATCATCTCCCGATTAGTTGCAGTTAATTAGGGTAAAATAAGTAGGTCATCTCCAATTGAGTAGGTGTGATTCCAAAGGGTACAAGCTTGAATCCTTGGACCCTCTTCTCCAACTAAATTGGAGAAGAACCTAAAAATATAACTTTCTCATAAAATCGAACACATAAAAACAACTGTAAACGGAGGTTTTTCGTCGTGATTGATCCCCGGATTGCCAAGTACCGCGATATTGCCGCTACCATGAAAAAAGGGATGTTTGATTTTGAGGTTCCGGTTGGTCCGGAAGACGAAATCGGCCAACTCGGCCAAACATTGCTTGAATTAGGGCAAGAGCTGAAAAAACAATTTGGCCAGTTTCACATGTTATGCAAAATCACCGCTCAAATAAATGCCGGACTGACTTTAGACGAAATTTTGAATCAGATCTTTGAATCGTTTAAATCCCTAATACCCTATGATCGAATTGGATTTTCACTGCTCGAAGAAAATGGACGGGTCGTTCGGGCGCAATGGGTACGATCCAACACAGCCACAGCGAATATCACGCCCGGCTACACAGCACGCATGGAAGGAAGCAATTTGCAGCGGATTGTCGAAACGGGCCAGCCGCGTATCATTAATGATCTGCCGGCATATCTGCAAGAGCATCCGGAATCTGAATCAACCAGGCTGATTGTTGAAGAAGGAATGCGCTCCAGCTTAACGTTTCCTCTGGTTGGCATGCACCATCCCATTGGATTCATATTTTTTAACAGTAGGCAATTGAACACCTACCAGAATTCCCATGTAGAACTTTTTCTCCAGATTGCTGGCCAGCTGTCGACGATCGTTGAAAAGAGCCGGCTTTATCAGCAGTTAATCGAACTCAATCAGA
>JAOUGB010000436.1 GCA_029857875.1 Desulfobacteraceae bacterium
GCATGATCGAACCAAACTGTTTCTCAGTCAGATTTTACATTAGAGGTAACCCGTTTTTCTTTCGATCCCTCATCGCATTCCGGCGTTCACCACCGGCTTGATTTTCGCTCAATTGAGGTTATATAACCAGTTTTTCCCCAATTTTCCGTTGTTACTTGCCAACCATGACCCAAACTCCCCGCCAATCATCTGGCAAAGCTTCCATCATTGCCCGGCATTTTTTCGCGTATGCCGCCGCAGGAGGATCAAGTTCCTGGACGGTTGAAAATATTTCCAGCGCTTGAGAGAATTCGCCTTTGTAAAACAGCTGTAAGCCTTTGGAAAAAGCTTCTAATATATCCTTTCGGGTTTCATATTCCTCGGCCATCATAGGTTCATAAACGACGACCGGTTCCCTGCGACCGACCACGGCGATTCGTGCAAGCTCCCTCACCGTCAGAATGTCTCCCAGCATGTCCCGCGTGGACTGGGAAATCATGGTGTAGGTGCCGAACTGTTTGTTTGCTCCCTCCAGCCTTGCTGCTATGTTTACGGCATCTCCGATCATGGTGTAGTCGAACCTTGTATGCGAGCCCAGGTTGCCGACAACGACCGGACCGGTGTTAATGCCGATGCGCATGAACATTTCCTTGCCGATCCGTTCCTTGAATCCCGGGCGCATTTCTGCAAGAACTTCCTGACAACGGATTGCCGCTCGAACAGCCCTAACGGCGTGCTCCGGCACTTCCAGCGGTGCATTCCAGAAGGCGATAATGGCGTCTCCCTCATACTTGTCTACGGTGCCGTTTTCTTCATGGATGATGTTGGTCATTGCTGAAAGGTAGTCGTTTAAAAGTGCAGTAAGTTCCTCAGGATCTAAGCCTTCGGAAATAGATGTAAATCCCTGAAGATCTGAAAAAAAGATGGAAAGAACTCTGCGTTCACCGCCCAGCTTAAGGCGTTCCGGGTGCTGGATGAGTTGCTCGATAACTGCCGGGCTGAGGTACTGTTGAAAGGCATTTTTGATGAACCGCTTGTGTTTCCCCTCGGTTGCATAATTGAAGACAAGGGCCAAAGCGATGGTGAATGCAGCTGATGTTTCTTGAACAACCAATGGGAACCATAGACCATGAAGATATGAACCAAAGGAAAGAAAAACCGGAATAGAGAAAAAAATAAGACCCACCGTCACGCTTCCCCCAGGGCTGCTGAAAACAGAGGCAGAGATCGCGCAAGCAAGTGCCAGGGATAAAACAATTGTTATGGTCAGCCACGTCAAAGACCGGCGCATAAAATCACCGGAAAGAAAGTTGTCCAACAAAGTGGCCTGAATTTCCACTCCGGGATATACACCATCAACCGGGGCAGAGCGAAGATCATACAGCCCGGGAGCAGAGAAGCCGAAGAACACGTATTTGTCCCTGAAAGCATTTTCGTCCCGGATAGTGGGCGTTTCACCACTGAGAATACGTATTTCGGATTGCAATACAGCGGCTGCGCTGTAAGCTTTGTGTGTGCCGGAAATTCCCCGATAGTTTAAAACAGCGTTGCCTTGTTGATCTATGGGTACAATTTTATCGTCAACAATCAGTTTGCCGGACTTAATTTGCATCTGAACATCGGGGTTTGCTGCCAGGAAGGCCCCGAGTCCAAGTGTCGGCAAAATTTTATTGTCAAAAACACAAAAAAGTTTAATGCCCCGGTAGATTCCGTCCGGATCAGGATCGAGATGAACATTACTCAGAACGGCGGCATTCAGGGCCAGCTCTTGAATGGGCATGGTCGCCCGGTTAAAGACTATATTCTTAGAATTCGTCGGATTCAGCCATTTATCCAGCCCAATAACCTTAAACTCAGGCGCTGGGGTTCCGGCCGGCCATTTTGTGTCACTACCGCTTTTTTTTCCCAAAAAAACAGCACCTGAAAAATGTCCAAACTCGGAAATAGCCCTGCCCAAGGCAGCGTCGTCCTCGATACCGTAAATAGAGGGCTCGGTAAAAAGCACGTCGAAAGCCACGGCTTTGGCCCCGTTTCTGCGACAATAATGTAATATGGCGCTATAAATCTCTCTGGGCCAGGGCCAGTTCCAGCCATTTTCGTTCTTAGCCCAGTCAAGACTGTTCTGGTCCAGCAGGATCAGCCTGATATTGTCCGTGGTCTTGCCCGGCTTGGCCATGATCGAAGCCCGCAAATCCCATGTTTTGCTTTCCCAAATGTCGAGCCAGCCTAAACTCCAAAGCGACAATGCCAGGACAGCCCCTGATATCCCTATGATCAGGCCTTGGATGGACTTTTTTCCGGAGATTAATCGCCCTGCCATATTTTAATTATTCCCTAAAGCGGCCAGGAACCTATCATGTCTGGCTTTTGGCTTTTTATCTCCTGCATATTTACCGATGTCTTTTTGGATGTCGGCGATTCGACTGGCCGGTGAAGGATGTGTTTTGGCAAAATCAGGGCTTCCGGGTTTAAGCTTTTTGTCCATCACTTTTAGCATATCCACCAGGCCGTTGGGATCATAGCCAATACGTTTTAGGATGGTTACGGCTGCAATATCTGCCTGGCGTTCAAATTTTCGAGAGTAACCGTTATTGACCAATGTAGCGGTGATGTCGGAAATTGAGTCCTCGAAGGTCGCGGTGAGACTGGCCAGTTCCTCTTTGCCAAAGGTTTTCGCAC
The DNA here is from genome assembly GCA_029857875.1 of Desulfobacteraceae bacterium. Lineage (GTDB taxonomy): Bacteria > Desulfobacterota > Desulfobacteria > Desulfobacterales > UBA11574 > UBA11574. The sequence continues at coordinate 2,659 of JAOUGB010000436.1, forward strand.
CTTCAGTACCGATGGTGATCAGGGCTGATGTTATTCGGGACTTTTTGATGGCCTGAAGTCCATGCTTGAACTGAACATGACCGATTTCATGCGCCAGAACTGCAGCCACAGCATCTTCATCCCGACAGCACCTTAACATCCCCCGGGTAATAAAGATGAGTCCCCCGGGTGCGGCCAAAGCATTGATCTCATTGGAATCCAGAATTAAAAAGTGATAGCCGTTAAAAGTTTCAGGCATATCCGAGGCTTTGGCCAAGGTCTGGCCCAGCAGGTTTATATATGCGTTGACCCTTTCATTTTGATACGGTTTGTATTTATTGATAATGACCGCACCAACAGTGCGGCCGATATAATATTCCTGTTCCGGCGTAAAGTCTTCAAAGCTTCGGGCCACAGCCTTGGAGCTTTTTGATATGGACTCGGCTTGGGATTCAGTAATCATACCGACGGATTTACCCAGGGACGTACCTATGTCCGTCACCGCTTCCATGGTCTTGCAGCCGGATATAAAAACAGGCAGGGCCAGCATAATTCCAAGCCCTAAAACTGCCAACTTTCCAGCAGACCCGA
>JAOUGB010000437.1 GCA_029857875.1 Desulfobacteraceae bacterium
AAACCGGATGTTCTGGATCGTTTTATTACGGAAAATTCCCTTCAGGATCTGGATCATAGGAAGGCTGAAGATGAATTTATCTACCAGAACTCCTTTCGATTAAACCAGAAGTTTTATGCGTCTTTGGGGGAAAAGCAAGCCTTTGTTTTGTCCCACGGCCGCAATATGATGATCTTAAAAATCGTGGGATATGCCGAGCAAGCAACCCAATACTACTGTATGGAAGATTTTAAAGCTCACGGATGGATTGCCCACCAGCGCTACCCCACCAAGGGAAGGGTCTGGCATCCCGGAGGAGCACATCCTTTTATCGGGTTGGATGAAGCGCTGGTCCACAACGGTGACTTTGCCAACTACCATGCGGTGAGTGAATACTTAAAACAGCACAATATTTTTCCGCAGTTTTTAACAGATACCGAAGTCTCTGTCCTGCTCCTCGACCTGTTTAACCGAACGTTTGAGTATCCAATGGAGTATATCATTGAAGCCCTGGCGCCCACTTCTGAATACGATTTCGATCTGCTGCCGCCTGAAAAACAGCATGTTTACCGCTACATCCAGGCCGCCCATATCCACGCTTCTCCGGACGGTCCCTGGTTTTTTATCATTGCCCGAAACAATCCGTATAAAAACTATTTCCAGTTGATCGGCATTACGGATACGTCCATGTTGCGTCCCCAGGTATTTGCATTGCAGGAAGGAGACGTTCAGATCGGCCTGATATGTTCGGAAAAGCAGGCCATTGATGCCACTTTACAGAACCTTGCCGCCGAGGACAGCCGCTTTTGTCCCATCGCAGACAAATACTGGAATGCACGTGGCGGAAGTGTCACCGATGGCGGTGCGTTTATTTTTACCGTCAAAGACGCCGGTAAGGGAGATGGCTCTAAAAAACTGATCTGCACCAACAAATTCGGCGACGTTGTCAAGACGCCCGAGCATCAGAAACCATATAAAATAACACCTGAACTTACAGCACCGAAAAATGCCGAATACATCACCCGGGCATTGAAAGACGGGCTGGAACTTGACGACCTGTCTGATTTTAAACAGTATTGCTGCCGGCAGATGATGGATTGGGATTACGCATCCATCAGGTACTTTTCAAAAGAACTCGAAAAAGTCGCAAGAGATAATGACGAGGATAAATCTAAAACCATAGAGATCCTGACCCATCTCATGGACCGTCGTTTTCCCACTGGAAACAAGAAGCGCAGCGCCATTTTGCAAATCATAAAAGAGAGCCTAACGTCTATTTTTAATGCATCGCCGGATTTGAATCAACATACATCCAGCCGATATCGTTACATTGATTGGGAAAAACGAAATACATTACGTTCTCCTTTAAATGATGAGAAAGTTCTGGTGATCAATGCCAGAAATTTTCAGCCTGAAGGAGAAGATTGTGACTCTCGTCTTCTATGTGCTGCCTATAAACTTGGATGGAAACAGTTCATTTGCTACGGGTATAAGGGACAACGCTTTTGTGGCTGCGGCCTGTCAAAAGACTCTGACGGCGTAAGAATTGATGTTTATGACAGCTCCGGCGATTACCTGGCTTCGGGTATCGACGGACTGGAAATATATGTTCACGGGAATGCCCAAGATCAACTTGGCCAGATCATGAAACGCGGCAAACTGGTCATACATGGCGATGTGGGCCAGACGTTCATGTATGGCGCCAAAGGCGGAGATGTGTATGTGCTGGGCAATGCTGCCGGTCGCCCATTGATCAATGCCGTGGGTCATCCCCGGGTGATCATCAACGGCACCTGTCTCGATTATCTGGCGGAATCGTTTATGGCCGGCGATCCCTTGAACGGTGGCGGGTTCATTATTCTCAACGGCATCGAGTTCGATGAAGACGCCAACGTTATCGACCAGCCCACCCCTTATCCCGGTTCTAATCTCTTTTCTTTGGCTTCAGGGGGCGCTATCTACTTGAGAGATCCTGATCATAAGGTTGTGATCGACCAGTTGAACGGCGGTGAATTTGTTGCGCTGAGCCCTGCGGATTGGGAACTTATTTTGCCCTATCTGGAAGAAAACGAAAGGCTTTTCGGTATCTCCATTGAAAATGATCTTTTAACGGTTAATGGTCACAAAAAAGATTACACCGAAGTTTATCGAAAAGTGCAGGCGGTGACACTCGATGTCCTGGCCAAGGAATCTGTGGCAGCCGAAGAATGGGGCGAAGACTGGCAGGATGATGAGAATCTAAAATCCGCATAAATTAAGAGGAAAATGGTTAACTACCACTTATAATTTTAAGGCCGGTATAATTTGCCGGCCTCATTTTTTTATGATCCGACCATATTTATTTTGATTTGTTGATTCAATGTGTTAATTGGAGACGGATATGAAAGCAATTTTAGCTCTTGAAGACGGACGAACCTTTCCTTGCCAAAGCTTTACCGGCCCGGGTGAAATCGGGGGTGAGGTCGTGTTTAATACCAGTATGACCGGCTATCAGGAGGTTCTTACCGATCCCTCTTACAGCGGCCAAATGGTCACAATGACCTATCCCCTCATCGGCAACTATGGCGTGAATTACGAGGACATCGAATCCGATAAAATACAAGTTTCCGCATTTTTGGTGAGGGAATACCAGGGCTTTCCCAGCAATTTCAGATCTGTTTCATCTTTGGCCGATTACCTTCAGGCCCAGGGCATACTCGGGGTTGAAGAACTCGATACCCGTGCTTTAACCAGACACATTCGGGATGCAGGGGCCATGCGGGCATTTATTTCCACACAGGACCCCGACCCTTCATCATGTGTCGAACGGACAAGAGAAATTCCGAGCATGATCGGTCAGGATCTTGTAAAAAAAATAACTACCCATGTTCCGTATTACTGGCGCAACGGCAAGCCGGTTTTTTTTGATTCCAAGGATATTTCTTTAGACAGAAATGTCTGGAAGTCCAAAAGGGAGAAATATTCGGTGGTGGCCTTTGATTATGGAATCAAATACAACATTTTAAGATGTCTGGAATCCCAAGGATTTGAAATTGTCGTTGTTCCGGCGTCTACCGAAGCTGATACGATAAAGGCCATGGAGCCGGATGGAATTTTTTTGTCCAACGGCCCCGGGGACCCGGAGCCGGTGACGTATGCCATCGAATCCATCAAGGCACTTTTGGATTATGCCCCTTTATTTGGCATCTGCCTCGGGCATCAACTTTTGGGACTTGCTTTGGGGGGAAAAACCTTTAAACTCAAGTTCG
>JAOUGB010000438.1 GCA_029857875.1 Desulfobacteraceae bacterium
ACTCATCGGAAAAACATCCGAAGAAAGATTGGTTTAGAGGGTAAGAGAGCAAACCTCAGGTCTCACCTTTTATCCCTCCATTGATTAGGTATTTTAAATACACATTAAATGCCAATTAATTCAGTCTTGACTTTTTATTGCATACCTGTAGATTTTATTTTTTAAAGGAAAGCCAGTTTCCTCAACTGGCCATTTAATTTCCCGATTTTCTCATGTGGGGGGGTGATTGTAATTCGGAGTCACCCCTCCTAAACATTCAAATAATTTTTTTTATCCTATAAATTTTCCACATATGACCAACAATGCAATAGCAAATAATAGAATGGTGGAAAGTAAGATATGTTATGACTGTTGGTATTACGTGCCTGATCCCACAACCAATAAAATTCTTGATGATTCCGAACCGGAAAAAAAAATTCCCCATTGCGAGTTTTATAACGATTTCAACCCTGTAAAGTCCGATGATACGTGTGAAAATTGGGAAAGTAAGAAGTTGAAATTGATAGGTGTTATTAGAACCTTATATGGCCTATAGCCCCGTATTGTATAAAGGAAATCGTCGGATTTATAAGTCTTAAATTTTAACTTTAATTAATACTTATTGAAAAGACTTGGATAGTAACGGAAAGAAGCAACACGTAATGATTGAAATATTAAGAAAAACGTTTGAAGCTCATCCAGAAAAATTGACAAATGTTTTACATTGTGAATGTTCAGACTGCGGATGCGAGACAATAATTGAAATAACTCCCACATCAGGAGGATTTGGGTTACAGGGGGGCGCTTTATATAAATGCTCACCTGATGACTATTTCGCTAAGTGTCCTGAGTGTTTCAAAGCTGAACAGCATGAAAGAAAATTGAAAAGAATTGAATAAATATTCAAAAGCTTTTGCAGCCATTGATAAATTTTATAGCGATGTATCTGAAGGAAAAGTATCTGAAAAAGATTTTCCACACGATCACGCAAAAAATGCTTTGGAAAACAACAAAATTATTATCGAATTAATTGCTCAACTTAAAAAATTAGAAAAAGGATAATCTCAAGACATATCACATATAAATAGACGTCTTTTTAAAATAAATATGTATAAACAGGAAGACGGCAAAGACATCGAATATGATAATTTAACCGTCTCATAAAATAACCGGCAATAAAAAGTGAGGTAATTGGTTTTGAAAGAGAAAGATATTGAATATTTTAGGGAACTTCTTACCAAAAGCCTGGAAGAGCTTTTGTACAATGCTAATAATACTGTTTCAGACATGAGTGCTCCGAAAGAAAACTTCGCAGATCCAACAGACCGTGCTTCCTTTGAAGCAAGCCGGGATTTTATGCTTCTTATAAGGGATAGAGAAAGCAAACTTATCAAAAAGATTAAAAATGCTCTTGACCGTATTGAAAATAATACTTTTGGAGTTTGTGAAAAGTGCGGTGAAGATATTTCCTTTGCTCGTCTCAAAGCGAGACCTGTTACAACCCAATGTATTGACTGCAAAACAAAAGAAGAAGCTGCCGAGAGAGCCCTTGGGGTAGGATCATTATATCCAAGATTCTCCGTCAAAAGAATGACCTTATAATCAGCTTGATTTTTTTCAACAATATCTTATTGTCTAAACAATCAATAAAGACCCGTCCTTAATTGGCGGGCCAGTTTCGTTCTGAAGGAAATATCCATTTGTCAAAGTGGCAAGCTGCAGTTTGGAACTACGAGAATTTTTTGAAAGGAGGGTGTCACTATGGCTAATGGAATCGTAAAATGGTTTAATGGTAGCAAAGGCTATGGCTTCATTGAGCAAGAAGATGGTCCGGATGTATTTGTTCATCATTCAGGAATTAATGCAGCTGGTTTCAAGACTCTTGATGAAGGCAATCGAGTAACCTTTGATATAGAGCAGGGTCCAAAAGGTCCTTCTGCAACAAATGTCGCTGTGGCTTAACTGACAGTTATTATTAGAAAAAATGGCACCCCCCAAAATATGAGGGAGTGCCCTTTTCATTTTTATGGTATATGTATGTTACAAGAATTGATTCGAGGTTTTGTGTATGGCAAGATATTACAATAGTAATGATTCAAATAAATTCCTAAAGATAAAATGTTTTTCATAAAAACTGCCATTTTTGTTCATCTTGATTTATAACAAAACCACAAAAAACGCAAACAAGAGTATTATCCTGCTTTTTAAATAGGCTTAAACTGATCCACCTTTTGCATTCAGGACAAAAAACATGCCACCTTCCTGAAATCTTCTTAATCTTTACCGTCTTCAGAATTGATTATAGGAAGAGTGTTGCATTTGAGGCAAGACTTTTTGCTTTTTTATGGACTTTACGATATCTGTAATCGGAGTTGATCAACCCTTGGTTGCCTTTATGGCAAGATAACGCAACATTTGAAATAGCGAAATTCAGATTAATAGATCACGCAAGCCCCTTATTTCATTTGGTTCATTTCAACATTCAATACCACAAAGTAATATAACCATTTAAAATCATTATTTTATTGACACAATTAAAGCTTTAAAATAGTGTATTGGGATAGATCTCTCCCGAAATCTGACCTCTATCTATATTCGATTTCCATTATGTAACACTTCTTATTCTGCTAACCTCATTCTCGATCTGCACCTCGTTATTGAATTTTTCGTTTTCATAGATATTTTGATAAAGCAACGATCAACTTATTTAATCTTCAATATAATTGTTCAAAAGCTGAGTGTAACATAAGGCAAAATATTTTGCATTTTTCAAACTACAACATAATCGCACGTTATGGAGTATTATGAGAAAAGCATTATGGCTCATATTTTTGCTAATTAGTTTTTTCCTTCTGTCCGAGCTTCCAGTTGAAGCAGCCCGTGGGATGTTGGTTGTCAGCGATCTAAGCCATAAAAGCGGTAAACTGGGAGCATACTGGGCATTAATCATAGGAATAAACGATTATAAAGATCCGAAGATTCCGGATCTTGAAACAGCTGTGAAGGATGCCAGGGCTATGGCAGAACTTCTTTGTGAGCGTTACGGTTTTCAGGTTAAATTACTCCTGGATCGAAAAGCCACAAAAGAAGCCATCTATCAAGCCTTGAGGAATTTGGCGTCGTCGACAAAATCGGATGACAGTGTTCTAATATATTATGCCGGACATGGTGATCTTGATCGTACATATAATGACGGGTGGTGGATACCTGTAGATGCAAAAGGCGGAAAACCTTTAACTTATT
>JAOUGB010000439.1 GCA_029857875.1 Desulfobacteraceae bacterium
CCCCAAAACGATAGAACGACCAAACCCAGTCGTGCAAATGTTTTGGGCATCTTAAACGGTTTCACGTCATGTCCGTAATAATAGCGTGTAGCGGTTCGAAAAAGATCAATATGAGGAATACTCCCCTGCGAACCGGCAATATATACGGCCAGTTGCGGCAGCGTATCGCTGATGTCTATAATTCTAAGGAACAGCTTGATAAGGTCCTTGATATGGATATACGGTACGGCAGATTCGCCGTGTCCCCCCAATATTCTTGATAAGAGTGTCTTTTTGGAAAGCCAGGATTTGAGCAGCATGTACAATATGGGATATTCGCACCAGTCACTGAATACGGCAGCCAATCGAACGATGGAACAAGGAAGCGTCTCGGAATAATCCTCAATTATTGCCTCCGCCCGTCGTTTGCTTCTTGCGTAGGGGAAATCCGCATCAACAGGACTTTTTTCGGTGAGCGCTCTGCCGGCAGGAGGAAATTTGCAGGCAGCCAAAGAACTGGAAAAAATAAACCGTTTTACGCCCAGCATTTTTGACAACTCAAGGATATATCGGGTGCCGGTGACATTGGTCTCCTCATACACAGGATTTTCATTCAAGGTAAAGTCATAATAACCGGCCAGGTGCAGGACATAATCTGCCCCTCCGTGTTCTTGAACATATTCAAAGACCCTCAGAAGATTTTTCCACTTGGTGATATCCGCCTGCAGCCAGTGGGTTTGAGCATTTTCCGGAATCCCGGCCTCTTTTTGGCTTCTTCGGGCAATACAAAAGATGCGAAATTTCCCGGATACGGCGATAACAAAATGCCTCCCGATGAAACCCGAGGCTCCGGTCACCAAAATTCCCGGCAATCTGTTTTTCATTTTACCCTTCTTTTATATCTATCGGCACCACAAACTCATTGAGCGTTTTGCTCAATTGAGGTATTAAAGTAAATTTAAAAGTTTAGTCCTTTGAAACAAATCGATTTCAAAGACGCTTCAGGTATGATTAAATTTTTGGCTGGAAGCTGTCTGAGTGGATTAGGGATCGTTTTGAAAGAACCATCGGCGATTTAACTTTATGGATGAAACCCCCTATTCAAGCAGAGACCTTTATGGATAGCCCGGGCAGGTTCTTTCATTACGAGCCCTTATTCACGAGTTCTTTCAGCAAAAATTTAATTATACCTGAAGCGATAATGTTTTGAAAAGGCTAAAGTATTACAAACAAAACTCAAGGTTCTCACCCGATATTGTTGGAAAAAAAAGATGCGAAACTTGAGTTAAAAGCTATGATTGACCTGAGACTTATATAACAGCACTATTGAGGAAAAAATGCAATACAACACCCTTTTTGGACCGGTACCTTCACGAAGATTGGGAATTTCCCTGGGGGTGGACTTGGTCCCCATGAAGACCTGCACGTTGAATTGCATCTACTGCGAATGCGGCAAAACCTCTCACTTGACATTGGAACGTAAAGAATATGTTTCGTTTGAAGCCGTCAAAAAAGAGCTGACCCATTATTTGGCGCATCATGCCCGGCCGGATTACATCACCTTTTCCGGTTCCGGTGAACCGACACTCAATTCAAAAATCGGCGATGTTATCTGCTTTTTGAAAGATCGGGTTCCTGATGTTCCAGTGGCAGTCCTGACCAACAGCACATTATTTTCCCAAAAACAGGTACGATCAGATATTAAAAATGCTCTGGTGGTCATCCCTTCGCTGGATGCTGCAACCGAAAAGATATTCAATAAAATAAATCGCCCCTCTCCTCATTTGCACGTGGATAAAATCATTGACGGACTGATTCGATTCCGCAAAGAATACAATGGAAAAATATGGCTGGAAGTCTTTATTATTCCCGGCATGAATGATACAATAACAGAATTAAATGCCTTAAAACTGGTGATTGGAAAAATCAAGCCGGACCAGGTTCACTTGAATACACTGGACAGACCCGGATCGGTATCAACGCTTCGTGCCGCCACCCGGGAGGAACTTGAACATGTTCTGGATGTCTTTCAGATGGAAAATGCCGCCATTGTCGCTGATCCACCCGAGCACAAGGCGCTTTTTGCCTATCGCAAAGACACAGCGGCTGCCATTTTGGGAACCATTGCCAGACGTCCGTGTACTTCAAAAGACTTGTCTGAAATTTTGGGGTTACAGGTCAAGGAAGTGGATACCTATCTGAAATCCCTGGAAGCAGATGAAAAAATAAAGGTTATAAAACAAAAAAGGGGATTGTTTTACCAATTATCCAAAAAATACCTATAGAGCGCACCCGCTGAACACGTACTTTGCGATTTACTTTCGAAACTTGTAATGATATTGGATTGATAACAAATTTTAGTTCAGGCATGGAAGGTACAAAATATGTTTCTGTTTAACCATCGCATCCATATGATTTTACCTTCCCGCCGGTCGAAGATGCCGCTTGCGGTGAGGCGGACAAGAAAAAATTTTTCCGGCCTGCTACACTGTATTGGTGTTGATAAAAAATAAAGGAAACGAAACTTGAATATAAATAAAAAAGGGGGGGAAATGGGTGGATTTTATTTCGGAAGAAGGATTGGATGGATTTTATGTTTTGTTGCAGTGGTGGTGCTGTTCAGCGGGTTATCTGCATATGCTCTTTTGGGAGGTAAAATTACAAAATATACCGCCGATCAGGTCATGATCGACGCTAAAGGAAAGATTCAGCATCAAGGAAAGATATATGTAATGCCGGATAAGATGCGAATGGATGGCATCTCTCCAAAAGGCGAAGGAAGTATCGTTATGATTTTTCGTAGAGATAAAAATATTGGATGGACATTGAATCCCGAGAAAAAACTCTATTTGGAAAGACCTTTCAACGAAGAAGAGATGGAACAGGCCACAAAGAAAATCATTGATTCGAGAAACGAAAAAGTTTTGGGAACGGAAAATGTGAATGGGTTTAAGTGTACAAAAAAGGAAGTCGAAACCACCGTTGAGTTCATGGGTTTTAAAAGAACAACAAAGACTATCGTCTGGATATCAAAAAGATTGGACATGCCCGTTCGTACAAAGTCTCAGGACGGATCCATGACGGAACTAAGAAACATCAAAGAGGGTTCCCCGGCCGGTAAATATTTTGAAATTCCCAAAGATTATAAAAAAGTGTCAAACATGATGGAATTAATGGGTGTGGATATGTCAGGACAGGAAGAAAAGCCTTCAAAAGCTGCCGGCGAAGACAAAGAATCCGAC
>JAOUGB010000441.1 GCA_029857875.1 Desulfobacteraceae bacterium
CCCTCGAGTACAGCGGGTTACAAAATATGAAAAACTTTACATAATATTATGCTTATGATTACATAAAATTTATGGTTTGCACCTTCCTTCTATTTTTTATTTTCCATAACCATTCTATTTGACTCATAAAATTATTATTCAATTTTTTGTGCACGCTTTTTGCATTCCCATCACGTAATTTCACGGTTCTAAGAATTTCTTTAAAAAGATAATTTTTTATTAAATGGGGTTTTATACAATGATAATTAAAACTGAAGACTCTGAACTCGAAATTTCTATTGGAACTGATGTTTATCTTGGATCAAGGGCATCAGGACAAATTTTCAAAAAATGGGATGATTTCGAAGATAATCAAAAGCTTAGATTAGAAATCATCCTTAAAAAAGTTGAGGAGCTCATATTCGAATCTGAAAAAATGTTACTAGAAGTTCGAGCAACGAATAATGAAGGTTCAGGCACGCCACGCTCTATGAGCTTGGTATCTAACTGAAGAAAATGATGCCTTGAAAAAAAGGTGAAACAAACCACAAGATGACGGATTGGATATAACCGGTTCCAAAGCAACCATCAGCAACCAAAAAAAGGGATTAGTCATTGCAGTGACTAATCCCTTGATAATTTTGGTGATCCCAGGGGGAATCGAATCCCCGTTACCGGCGTGAGAGAGTGATCCAAAGCGTATTTTGCCTGATTTTATTACCTTTTTTGACCGTTAAAAGCCGTCACTACTTTAAACCAATCGAACAAATCTAATCGTTTAAAAGCGTGCCGGGAACAACACTTTTGTCACCAAATTTTTCGTATAAAGAATCTAAAACAGTATTCAATCTCTGACGTTTTTGAGATGACTGGTCTTGATCAAAAAGAGAGAGCTGGGTTCCAATACCCAAAAAACTGAGTTGAGACAAAGAAATCCCTAAAAGCCTGATTGGTTTTTTCGTAACCCCAGTCTTTTTTAAAAGACGACAAGCAACTGAATATATTTCCAAACCGTCATCCGTAGATTTAGGCAAAGTTGTTGACCGGGTGATCTGAACAAAATCAAAATATTTGACCTTCAATGTGATGGTTTTTCCTTTTAGGCCTTTATGCCGCATCCGTCGAGCCACTTTATTACCCAAAGCAAGGAGCTCTTTTTGAGCCACATCCAAAGATATGATGTCTTGTAAAAAAGTCTGTTCATGACCGATAGACTTCACATCATGTTCCGGTATCACATCTCGTTCATCTATTCCCATGGCCAACATATGTATTTTGACACCATGTTTCCCAAATTTTTTCTCCAAGATCTTTACCGGCGTTTGTCTCAAATCCCTAAAAGTGTGGATATTGAGGCGACTTAAGAGTAGCTTTGTCACTTTTCCAACCCCCCACATTTTCTTGACCGGGAGCGGATCTAAAAAATCTCTAACACCATCGGGATGTACAACAGTTAAACCGTCAGGTTTGTCAATGTCAGAGGCAATCTTTGCCACAAATTTTGAAGGAGCAATACCGGCTGAAATTGTCAAGCCTGTCTCTGTTAAAATTATTTGCTTAATCTTTTTCGCGATGTTCTCGGGCTGACCAAAAAGACGTATGGAACCTGTTACATCAAGAAATGCTTCATCAATAGATATGGGCTCAACTAATGGTGTGAAACGATGGAATATTTCAAATACTTGTTTAGAGACTTCTTGATATCTTGACATCCTGACAGGTAAAAAAATCCCATCAGAACAAAGGCGTTTTGCTTTCGCAATGGGTTGGGCAGAATGAATTCCAAATTTTCGAGCTTCGTATGAGGCAGATGACACCACACCTCTTTCCTTGCTACCTCCCACTATGACCGGCTTTCCCTTTAAGTCAGGATTGTCCGACATCTCAACCGAGGGATAAAAAGCATCCATGTCTAAATGAACGATATATTTTGAATGAACTTGCTTATCCATAAAAACGTATGATTGAAGCATAAATTTATCCTTCAATCCATCTCATTATCAATTCAATAAGAAACTGTATCTCCTGATCTGAAAAGCTCTTTTCCTTTCTTTATCCCATGCCATTTCTGAATACAACCCCGGAAACAAGTCGCTATCAATTGATGAGGAACTAAAAACGCGATAGCATCCTGACCAACCGGATCAAAAACAATAAAGATTTTATAGGCTGATCGTCTAAAAGGCTTTTTGTTTCTTGAAAAAATGTTGAATCAGTTTTATAGATTCAGGCAATAAAATTAGTAATGTAAATGTTAAAATCCAATAGAGGGATATTATCGTGAACCCAGATCGATTTAAAATGACCTACGGATTCGGATCAAATTTGACACTTCTCGGAAAGAGACTCTTACTTATTTACGGGGCAATCTATATTTTAGAACTTTTATTTGAGCACTGGTTAAAAATTCCAGTCGTTGAAGTTCTCCAGCTTTACCCTTTTAAGTATAAGAGTTTTCATGTCTGGCAAATTTTTACCCATCCGTTTATTCACAATCCCCGAGCGCCCATCAGTTTTCTGATTAACTGCATCGTATTTTATTTTTTTGCCGCGCCGGTTGAAAATGCTTTTGGCTCTAAGCGTTTTTTGATCCTTTTTTATTTGTCTGCTTTAGGTGGAGCTTTATGCGGACTTGCCTTTAGCAGCGTATCCGGTTTTAATGCGCCATTTTTAGGCATGTTGCCGAGTATACTATCCATGATTGTTATTTTTGGATTGCTAAGTCCCGAATCTACAATATTGCTAATGTTTATATTACCAATAAAAGCAAAGTATATGAGTTACGGCACTGCCTTAATAACCCTTTTGACTTTTTTGGCCAAGGTAAATCCTCACGGTGCATATCATCTTGGTGGAATTCTTTTTGGTTATATCTATTTTAAAGGACCACGAACTATATTCGATCCCAATTTAATTTATACAAAGTATCTCGAATGGCAGCTTAAAAGGAAACGATCTCGTTTTAAAGTTTTAAACGGCAATAAAAAGAAGGATGAAGATAAACCAACTTATCATTGATGTTTTTCAAAATATCTAATCGCCTTCCTTAATTCAGATGCAGGCGCAAATTAAGCCTTCAAATAAACACCTTGGTTGAATAATTGCCCTATTTTTTCGGCAAAGCGAAAAAGCAACTCTCAACGCGGATGGCGCAGCTGTTCGCAGACTCCCCGCCCGGGAATAGAGGATGTTGACGCTAAATATAAAATGCATTTATATCAATATAATC
>JAOUGB010000017.1 GCA_029857875.1 Desulfobacteraceae bacterium
TTCTTCTTCGACCCGGCCATTAACAATGACAACAATCCTGTCGGCATAATCAATAGTTGAGAGCCTGTGCGCAATGACAAAAGTTGTTCGCCCTTTCATCAAATTCTCTAAAGCCTTTTGAACAAGCATCTCCGCTTCTGCATCCAGAGAAGATGTTGCTTCGTCAAGAATCAATATTGGTGCATCTTTAAGCAGGGCACGCGCAATACATATCCTCTGTTTTTCTCCACCGGAAAGACGTCCTCCAAGTTCTCCGATATTTGTGTCAAACTTGTTCGGAAAATTTTGTATAAAATCATAAGCATAGGCTGCCTCTGCAGCCTTGATGATTTCTTTGTCCGTTGCATTCCGCTTACCGTAGGCGATATTGTTCCTTATACTGTCGTTAAAAAGAATAGGTTCTTGAGTAACGATACCCATCTGATCACGAAGTGAAGATATCGAAACATCGCGAATATCGACGCCATCGATCCTGATAGCACCCCGGGTAACATCATAAAATCTTGGTATCAAATTAACCATTGATGTTTTCCCGCCGCCACTCATTCCGACCAGTGCCAGAACCTCACCAGCCTTGACATCCAGATTGATGTCTTTAAGAACCATAACATCATCATATTTAAAAAAAACGTTTTCAAATGTTACACGGTGTGGCCCTCGCTTAATCGTTATAGGATCCTTTCTCTCTTTGATGTCTGATTCCATCTCTATAATGTCGAAAATTCTATCGGCAGCGGCAAGTCCTTGCTGGACAGCATTATTGAGCCCGCTCAGTTTCTTTACAGGATCATACAGCATCAGTACTGCCGCCATAAATGAAAAAAACGTACCGGCTGTGGAACTGCCCGTAATTACCTTATAGCCTCCGTACCATATAATAAAAGCGATTCCCAACCCGCCGAGAAACTCCATGATCGGAGAAGATAAGGACCTTGCAATCACGGCTTTCATCTCAAGTTTGAACAGGTCGAGGGTTTTATTAAAAAACCGTTTTTTTTCATATGATTCCATGCCGAATGCCTTAACAATTTTGTTCCCGGCAAAGGTTTCGTGCAAAAAAGAATTCAGATCTGCCATGGCCTCCTGGCATCCGGTACTTATCCGGCGCACTCTTCTGCCAAATTCAACAACAGGAAAAAAGGCAACCGGCAAAACAACAAATGCAAACAGGGCCATTTTCCAGTCACGGTAAAAAATAACAAATGTCAAACCTAATATGGTGAAGCTGTCTTTTAATGACCCTGTGACCGCTGTTGAAACCATGGCTTTGATGATATTGACGTCGTTTGTAATTCGCGACATTAGAACACCGGTCTGTTCCTTATGGAAAAAAGCGATGGGAAGGTCTTGTATACGGCTATAAAGATCGTTTCTTAAGTCCTTGATGACATTCTCGCCCACATAATTCATTAAATAGTCTTGACCATACATTCCCAGACCACGTAGGAAGTAAATTAGAACAACGACCACGGGAATGATCTTGAGCATTGTGGTGTCTTTATTGAAAAATATGTCGTCCAGCACAGGTTTTACTAAAAAGGCTGTAGCAGAGCTTGCCACAGCAATAACCAACATACACGCCATTGCCAGAAAAAGTCTGAATTTGTTTTCCTTGATATGCGCCAGTAAGCGTTTGTGCCTGTCTTTTAATTTTAGTTTAAACATATTCGTAAAAATCCTGGCCTATCTTAGATCCCGTCACGCGGGGGAGGCCCAGACTTTGGTTATCCCCAGAGGGAATTTGATTTGTTGAATGTTCATTTGAGAAAAAAGGAAATAGGAATTAGAAAATAGATCACCGCAAATAACCGCAAATGAACATAAATATTATTATTTTAATTTGTGTTTATTCGTGTTCATCCGTGGTTTCCCTTATCCTCTTTCCTCTTTCCTGTATCCTATTTCCTACTTCCTGTATGATTCATCTTTCGAGCATGCCAAAGGCGATATCTGCCACGCGTCCCGATGCACCCGGACCACCCAGTTTATCCCTAAGGGCCAGTAGTTCAAGACTTAATTGTTTGAGACCGGAAGGATCGCTCAGCATTTTGAAAACCGTATCCGCAATCCTGGTGGAAGATGCTTCTTCCTGGATCAACTCCGGAACAATCTCCTTGCCCGCGATGAGGTTAACCAGACCAATATTTTTAACTCGTATCATTGCCTTTCCCAACCGGAAACTCACCGGAGATACTTTATAAATGATAACCATCGGCGTACCTGAAATTGCCGACTCCAAAGTCACGGTGCCGGATGCAGCCATGACGACTTTGCTTCGCTCAAAGACTTTTCTCACATTACCGGCAGCAATCTCAAAATTAGCCTCTCCTTTATGTTTTTTAACAATCTCTTTTACGTGCTTTTCTCCCACATCGGGTGAAAGTGAAATAATGAACTTTATGGTTTCGATCTTTTTTAACAAAATTCGGGCGGCATCAATCATTACCGGGAGGTGCCTTTCAATCTCCCCGTGGCGGGATCCCGGAAGCAGACCGATGACAGGAATATCATCCATCCACTTATCCTCGATCCTTTGTTTTGTCGGAAGACTGTTTTCCAGCAATGGATGTCCCACAAAGGTTACCGGGATTTTTTGTTTCCTGTAGAAATCTTCTTCAAAGGGTAAAATAACGGCCATGTGGTCCACCAGTTTATCAATCTTTTTTACACGGCCAGGTCTCCACGCCCAAATCTGTGGACTGATATAATATAAAACAGGTATTCCCATTTTTTTGGCCGTTGCTGCCACATGAAGATTAAAATCAGGAAAATCAATCAGTATCAAAAGATCCGGACGCATGGTCTTGAAGGTCTTTTTAACCATTCCAAGACTTCTTAGAATGTTTGGAATCTTTGAAAATACTTCAGTTATCCCCACAACGGATATTTCACGGGCATCAATCAAGATGTCAACCCCGGTTTCTTTAAGCGCCTGTCCACCGATACCACAGAAAAAGAGCCCTTTGTTCCTTTTTTGCATGGCCTTGACAAGTTTCGCACCGTGCAGATCACCGGAAGTTTCACCGGCAATAATCATGACGCGCTTTTTTTTTGAAAAACAATCCATGGTGTATCTATCACAAAAATTTGCGAACGCCTTCTTTAATTTGACCCATAATGTTCAACGCAATTTCCAGGGCATCACGTCCCATTTGAGCCGTAACTACCGGAGTTTCACGATGGATGACCGCATTTACAAATGATTTTAATTCATTTTCCAGGGCATCGCCTGTTTCAAAACTAACCTGTTTAATATCCATACCGGGGATCAAACCACAATCAATGCTGCCGGTTTGCTGAATGGAAGTAATTTCTTTTTTTGAAAAATCAACGGAAACATAAGTATCTCTTTGAAACAGCCTGATTTTTCTTTCGTTTTTGGTTGATATTCGACTGGCTGTCACATTGGCAACACACCCACTTTCAAATTCAAGCCGGGCATTTGCAATATCCACATGTTCTGAAACCACAGGCACTCCCGACGCATAAACAGCACTTATTTTTGATCTGACAAAATCCAAAATAAGATCAATGTCATGAATCATCAAATCCAGAACAACACTGACATCGGTACAGCGCCCTTGAAAAATACTTAATCGGTGAGACTCGATAAACATCGGCTTCTTAACAATATCTTTCAATGCCACAACTGCCGGATTAAACCGCTCAAGATGTCCGACCTGGATAACAAGGTTCCTTGATTCTGCCAAATGAATCAGTTCATCCGCCTCTTCGGTGGTCTCTGTAATCGGCTTTTCAATCATGATGTCGATATTGTTCAGCAAAATATCTTTAGCAATGACAAAATGAACCGGTGTGGGAACTGCGATACTGACGGCATCGACGTTTCCAAATAGCGCTTTATGGTCTATGTATGCTTTTGTATTAACTTTTTCAGCAACAGTTTCAGCACGATTTTTATCAATATCAACAACTCCCACCAGGTCAACGTCATTCATCCGGGCATATTTTTCAGCGTGAAATTGCCCGAGATATCCGACGCCAATCACACCAACTCGCAGTTTTTTCATATCTTTACTTTTCCAACGCAACAATGATGATACCAACTTCGTCCGCCAGGTCGATCATCTCCTTCTTGTCAAAAACAACCGCCTTGCCGGCTTCAATGCCCAGAACCTTCGCCCCGGCCTCAACCATCGTCCTTATTGTCTGAGCGCCTACAGCAGGAATATCGAATCGGGTGTCCTGGTGAGGTTTACATACTTTTACGACTACTGCAGCGCCTT
The DNA here is from genome assembly GCA_029857875.1 of Desulfobacteraceae bacterium. Taxonomy (GTDB): domain Bacteria; phylum Desulfobacterota; class Desulfobacteria; order Desulfobacterales; family UBA11574; genus UBA11574. The sequence goes on from JAOUGB010000017.1 coordinate 4,248, forward strand.
TGCCGAGTCGTCCCCCACGTTTTATGGTCGCGTCTGTTCCATCTATGGCTTCTACGGCTAACACCGATCCCCCTCCGATCACAACGCACTGTCCAATATCGAGACGCCCAATCTCCTTTGCCAATTTCCAGCCGAGTTCGATATCATTTTTATCCGACCGGGACGGTTTCCGTTTTGTCCAACAACCTGGTTGCGCCAGAAGCTCCGGCAGCAAAAATGTTGAGGGTTTTATTTGAATGCCCTCTTTTTCAAGAACCCTTACAAATCCCCTCAATATCCCATCGTCATGGGTATGTCTCATGCCTGCAATGAGCGAAATGGCTTTTGTGTCAGGTCTTACATCAGAAAACATCTTTGTCTTTGTAATTCCGCCCACCAGAACGGCCTGGTTGATATCATTTTTTTTAAAAAACTTAATAATACGCTTGATCTGCCCAATATGAATCCATTCAACCGTGTCAACATGATCGTTCAACCCTGAATCCGTCTCATTTTTGTGAGCAACGGCAAAAACACGATACCCTTTAGCTTTTGCAGCTTTTGAAAAAAGGATGGGGAACTGGCCGTTCCCTGCTATGAGTCCTATACGCATGACAATAAGTTAACTGCTCAGTTGAAATTAGAGGATTCGCCCCGCCTGCCATTGCAAGGCACGAGAGGCTAAACCCAATTGGAATAATGGAATAATGGCGTAATGGAATGATAGGTTTAAAGGATTTTTTGACAATTTAAATAGTTTATCTCCGATCTTATTCCCATTATTCCAGAATTCCAACATTCCAACATTCCAATTATGAGCGAAGCGAACTAAGTTCTAAAAATACCTGTTAATGAAGCGTTAACGGCGTGTCAGGATAATGGGACAGGGTGTATTGGATAAGTAAATGAACTGATTACCTTGTAATTCCCCTCTCTGAAGATTTAATAAAACGGATTAAGTCGTTGACTTCGGGGACCTGTTCCACTTCTGCCTTGACTCTTTCTATGGCCTCATTCAGTGTCAATCCGATCCTGAAGATAATCCTGTAGGCCTTTTTCAATGAAAACAATGTCTCTTGTGAAAACCCATGGCGTTTTAGCCCCACACTGTTTAACCCGTGCAGTTTTGCCCTGTCCCCGGCCGCGATAACATAAGGGGGAATGTCTTTCACCACTGCCGATTTTCCACCAATATAAGCATAGTTTCCGATCCTAACAAATTGATGAATCGCCACGAGCCCCCCCACAGTCACAAAATCTTCGATGACAATATGACCCGCCAATGTTGCGTTGTTTGCTAAAATAACATTTCTCCCGGTTTTGCAGTCATGGGCGATATGAACATAAGCCATTAGAAAGTTCTCTTCACCAACCTCCGTAATTTCGCCGCCAAATCCTGTTCCTCTATTTACGGTAACAAACTCACGGATAACCGTACCCCGTCCGATCTTAACATAGGTTTCCTCACCCTGAAATTTTAATGCCTGAGGAACTGCACCAATGGAAGCATATTGAAATATATGGCAGTCCGGACCGATTTCAACATGCGGTTGAATAACGACATGGGGACCGATAACCGTTCCAGATCCGATCTTAACATTCGCTCCGACAATCGAATATGGACCAACCTCGACATTAGAATCTATATTTGCTTTAGAATCGATAATTGCTGTTGAATGTATCATTTTCCCTCTCCAAAAGTGGCCATCAGTTCGGCTTGAACCACAACTTTTTCATCAACATAGGCCGTTCCAGACATTTTGAATACATTTCGTCGTTGTTTAATAAATTTCATCTCAAATATCAACTGATCACCTGGTGTAACAGGCTTACGAAATTTAACCTTGTCCATGCCCATAAAATAAATCAGTGAACCATGGGGTTCCCGTTCCAGGGATTTAGCAGCCAAGACAGCTCCGGCTTGACCCATGGCCTCAATAATCAGAACACCGGGCATTATCGGATTCTCCGGGAAATGACCCTGAAAAAAAGGTTCGTTGATGGTCACATTCTTAAGGGCGATAACTTTCTCACCAGGCGTCAGTTCCAAAATGCGATCAATCATAATAAATGGGTACCGGTGAGGCAACAATTTCATGATTTCCTGAATATCAAGAGCCTTATCCATTTTTTCCTCCGTTGCTTTCATCCTGTTTTTCCTCAAACTTCTTTAATCTCCGGTCAACCTCTGAAAGTTTCTTTGCAAGCTCTGGAAGGTTGGGAAGAATTCTCTGCATTCTTAGCCATAGGCGATGGGGCATTGCAGAAGATCCTGACACCGTTTCTCCGTCAGGTACTGATTTGGCCACTCCGGCCTGTGGTCCGACAATTGCATTATTCCCAATGCTCAGATGGCCGGCAATGCCTGCCTGTCCTGCCAGAATAGCATTTTTCCCGATTTTGACACTCCCTGAAATTCCCACCTGCCCAACGAGCAAACTGTTTTCACCCACCGTCACATTATGTGCAATATGCACCAGGTTGTCAGTCTTGACACCACTTTGAATCCAAGTTTTCCCAAAAGTAGCTCTGTCGATGGTGTTGCCTGCACCAATTTCAACATCGTCGTCGATCTGAACAATACCGGTATGAGGAATCTTGATATACTTCTTGCCTTCAGGAGCAAAACCAAAACCATCACTGCCTATGACTGACCCGGCATGAATTGTAACCCGGTTTCCGATGATGCAACGCTCATAAATCGTCACATTCGGAAAGATCTTGACATCGTTTCCAATGATAACGTTATCACCGATAACGACATTTGGGTGAAGCACGACGCGATGGCCCAAGGTAACATTGTCTCCGATTACACAGAAAGGTGCTATGGATACATCTTGTCCGCATAAAAAGGATTTACCGATATATGCATCTTGGCTTATCCCGGGATCTGGTTTTATCGCAGGATGAAAAAGGTTCAAAACCTTTATAAAAGCGATCTGGGGATTGTCTACCTGCACAATGTTCTTCGTAGGCGCTTGAAAATTTTGAGGAACAATAACTGCACCGGCATCAGTCTCGTCAATATTTTTTAAGAATTTTGATTGACCTGCAAATGTGATTTCATCGCCTTTTGCATCCTCAAAGGATGCGGCTCCACGTATTTTTTGATTCCCATCCCCGCTGATTTTACCTTTGACGATATCGGCTATACTGGCAAGTGTGATTTCCATTTTAATTTTTATTTGGTATATTTTGCATTTTTTTCTTGGTTTTATTTTTTCTTTGACGCTTTTTTAGAAAAAATGGTGTTGTACTGCTGGATCAACCGGTCGGTTATATCGATGGTATCCGGAGAATACAGCACACCTGCCTCCCGCTTTTCGAAAATTATGAGAAATCCTTCTTTTTTACCCATCTCCTCTACAATTTCTAGAACCTCTTTCTGGATGTCCCTGACGAGCCTTGCTTCATGTTGCTTAAAATCGGCCATATATTTGTTTTTCAATGTTTTAAAGTCATTGATGCTAATTCTTATTTCACGTTCTTTTTCTTCCCGCATCTCTTTGCTCATCACCAGAGCTTCACGTTCCAGTTTCTTCTGTATCGCATCGATCTCTTCCCCTTTTGTCTTGAGGCTGGCCTCCATCTCTTTTCCGCTTTTATTGATTTCAGCCGTTGCCATTTTCCCGGCATCTGATTTCTCAAGAATATCTTGAAAATTAACAACACCAATTTTGGCTACATCCGCCCCGTAGGAAGAAGCAGCAAAAAAGCAAAAAGAAAAAACCATTGTCACAAAAGCTATTTTAAAAATACGCATTTTACCCCCTTTAAGAAATCGTTTATTCATTCTTTTAGGTGAAATGAATAGACAGTGTAAACAATGCTCAAAATACTGAACCCATTGAAAATTCCCAGCGTCCACCACTCTCTTCGCCTTCCTTAACGTCAAGTTTGTATCCATATTCAATCCGGATAGGGCCCATGGGAGAATACCATCTGAATCCGAACCCGGTGCTGCTTCTCAAGGTGCCCAGATCTACACTCTCATCGTCATTATAAACATTTCCGGTATCATAGAAGATAACACCGACGAGCCCTTGTTTCTTTAACAGAGGGATAATACATTCAGCATTAAATTGAACGAATTTGTTTCCGCCGATGATGTTTCCATCTTCGTCTAAAACATGTATTTCTCTCCAATCATATCCACGCACTGAATTTATGCCACCTAAATAAAACCGTTCGTAATCCGGCAAGATACCTCCTGAATTCTCTGTGACGTATCCTGCTTTACCATGTAAAAAACCAACCGTGTCCATAACCAGCGGCATATACCACCCGGTTTCTGCCAGGGCTTTTGTAAAGGCGACATTCCCGCCAAGGCCTGCATATTTCAATGTAGCAATGTGCTTGGATCCTTCAGATGGATTAAAACGTCTATTTCTTGAGTCGTAGGTTATGTTGGCAGTTACACTGCTTGTAATATTGGTGCCTTCCAAATCCTTGATCGACTTTGCAGCATCTTCGGATATGTTTGTTATGTCGGCATCGTCATAATTGTAGCTAAAACCTGCTCTTACAAAATCATAAACAGGATAGCTGAAACTAAAGCTTCCCCCGACACTTTTCCGGTCATATGTATCATAATCGGTTTCCCAGTTATACAGATCAACTCCTGCTGACAAGGGAATGTCAAACAGCCAGGGTTCCGTAAAACTCAGTTTATAAAGGGTGGTCCGTCCGCCGATCTGTCCTTCCGCTTCGAGTATCTGCCCGCGCCCAAACAGATTTCTCTGGGAAACGGAGATCGAGCCAAAAACACTTTCCTGACTGCTGTATCCAGCACCAAATGACATGGTGCCGGTAGGTTTTTCGGTGACATCAATCTTTAAAACCATCTGGTCATCTGCACTCCCCTTGACAGTATTGACCTTTATATCCTCAAAAAAATCGGATCTGTAAAGATTGCGTACACTCCGTTTTAATTCCCGACCACTATAAAGTTCCTGTTCATAGACGCGGAGCTCTCTCCGGATCACCTTATCCCTTGTTTTAGTATTGCCTCCAATGATAATATTTTCAAAAAAGACCTGTTTTCCCTTTTGAACAATGTAGGTAATATTAACCTTCAAGTTATCAAAATCTTTGTCGATACTGGGAGAAATATCAGCATAGGCAAAGCCTTCATCAGAATAAAGATCCGTAAGTGCCAGTACATCATTTCGGACAACCTCACGATTATAATATGTTTCTTTAGTAATCTTGAGACGTTTTTTCAACTCTTCTTTTGGTAAAACAAGATCACCTGTTATGTCTACGTTTCCGACCTTAAATTGTGGGCCTTCATCAATTTTAATGATGATATAAATCCAGTTTTCCTTATATTCAATTTGTGGTTCTCCTACCCTGGCCTGTATATATCCATTATTATAATAAAAACCCGACAATTTTGTGACATCCTGATCAAGGTCTTCCATATTTAGATCCCCGGACGAGGTCACCCAGGAAAAGAAACCTTTTTCCGAAGTCTTCATCAAATTTTTTAATACCTTGTCGGTATACGCGTTGTTTCCTTCGAATGTTACGCTTTTGATTAAAACTTTTTCGCCCTCATCGATATCGAATTCCAGATCAGCCTGATTGTGTTCCAGATGATGGATATTGTAGGTCACCTTTACATTATGATAATTTTTTTCTTTGTAAAGTTCTTCTATCCGCCCGATGTTTCTACGGATTTTGAAGGGGTTAAGGATCGAGCCGGTTTTAATCGTTAAATTTTCCTTAACCTTATCCTCATTAAACACCTTATTGCCTTTAAAACGAATGACTCGTATGGTCGGTTTTTCTTTAACCCTGAAGATGATCTTTTTCCCGTCAGGGGTGTCCTCAGCCTCGATCCTTATGTCATCAAAATATCCCATTTCAAATACAGCTTTCAAATCATCGGAAAGGCTTTTTGAAAGATAGATGTCGCCGGGTTTTGTTTTGATAATCATTTTGATGGCGTCGGACTCTATCCGTTTGTTGCCGGCAATCTCCACACCGGAAACCTTTTCCCGCTTAAAAAGTTTCATCCCGATATCACGGGCAAGCTGTTTCACAACTCCGGATAGATTTTCCAAGCCCTGGCCTTCTTTTATAAAAATTTGGGGGGAATCCTCTCCCAAGGATTGTATCATTTTTACATCCAGACTGAATTTTTGTCCGATCAAAGTTAAGCTTCCCCAGACAATATAGTCAGCACCGTTCTTAACTCCAAAATTTCGCATGTCATCGTAACTTTGAGATGTTTTAAATAATGTGACCGCAGGAACGGCTTCCGGGGTCAAAATAAAGGCGCCTTCTTCTTTTATATATGTTTTAATAACATTCAGGATTTCGTTCTGTAAAGATGAAAGATCTTTTCTCGCATGGATTTCAAAGGGTAAGATGATCACCTTAACACTGTCTATAGAATGGGCTATATTCGGGAGAATTAACAGCAATGTAATAATAACCGGGCTCAGATGTCTAAATATGAAATTTTTCAATACCTAAATTCTCTATTCCGGGACGTTAGTTTTTTTATATCAATCTTGCCTGTTAACAAATCGATTTAAAGCTGATTCAGATGCTTGATTTTATAAAGCTATCAATGAACGATTCTTATTGAAGTTCATCCCTTTATTTCAATCAGTTGGCAATCCACAATCGTCATACTGCGTGACATGTAGGATGCAAGTTCCATATTGTGCGTTACAACGATCAAGGTCATGTTAAGTTCTGCGTTTAGCTCCATTAGCAGGTCATGAATATACTCGCTGTTTCTCTTATCAAGGTTGCCGGTAGGCTCGTCGGCCAAAAGAATTGCAGGTTTGAGCACGAGACTTCTAGCCAAGGCAATCCTCTGCTGTTCACCTCCTGAAAGCTTAGAAGCCCTGAAATTTAATCTGTCTTTAAGACCGACTCTGACGAGCATACCCTCTGCAATTTCCCGGGCTTTATTTTTACTCAGCCCTTTAATCAATGCCGGCATCATTGTATTTTCAAGGGCGGAAAATTCAGGAAGCAAGTAATGAAACTGGAACACAAATCCTACAGTTTCATTTCGAAATTTCGCCAGGCTCGTTTGATTAAGAAGGAAGATGTCGTCATCTTTAAAAAAATAGGTCCCGCTATCAGGACGATCAAGTGCGCCCAAAATATGGAGCAGCGTCGACTTTCCAATTCCAGAGGCACCAACAATAGCCAGGGTCTCTCCGGCATTCAAATCTATATTTACACCCTTTAGAATATCAATAGTCGCGCCACTGTTTTCATAACTTTTAAATAGATCTCTCACAGACAAAAAACGATCTGAAAGAGATTTTTCATCGCGATTCAGAGAATTAACCATACCGGATGGCCTCTATTGGATTGAGTTTTGATGCCTGGCTCGCCGGGTAGAGTGTCGCCAAAAAACAGATGACCATTGCTGCAGAAGCTATCATAAAAACATCCAGGGCTTCAAGTCGCACCGGCAGGGTTGAAATATAATACACATCCCCTGGCAGTTGAATAAATTTATATTTTTCCAACAACTTACATAATATAAATCCCAGACATACACCGAGCGAAGTTCCCACGGCACCAATGATCATACCCTTGTAGATAAAAATTTTTCTGATGCTGCTGTCCATTGCCCCCATAGCCTTTAGTATAGCAATATCCTTGGTTTTTCCCATAACCATCATAATCAGCGTACTAGCAATGTTAAAGGCTGCCACTAACACGATCAGCGCCAGAATAATAAACATCACCGTCTTTTCGAGCTTAAGTGCAGAAAAGAGATTGTGATTCATTCGCATCCAATCTCTGGCCCAATAGGGAAACCTAGTTCTGAAACGATTTTTTTTGCGATATTTCTTGCGTTATAAATATCATCGACACGGACTTCAATTCCGGTGACAGAGCCTTTCATATTCAAAATCTTTTGCGCGTCTTCCAGGTCGATATAAGCTAGAGACCCATCATATTCGTACATACCTGATTCAAAAAGTCCCACGACCTCGAAACGCTTCATGGCTGGAAGGTATCCTATGGGAGAAATCATACCTCGGGATGATATCAGGTAGACCGCATCGCCCTTTAAGACGCCCAAATTTCTAGCAAGTTCTTTGCCGAGAATGATTCCGGGAACAAAGGTTTTTGAGTTCCCCTGCCGCTGAATCTGCTTTAGATTCTGCAAAACAGAATTTTTCAAAATCTTTATGACACTTCCGGCGGATTCCGGATCAATACCTCTTAAAACAGCACCTGAAACTCCGGTTGAAGATCGAAGCATAATCTGAGAATATATAAATGGCGTGGCTGCTTCCACCCCGTGGAGTTCATTGATTTGCTTCGAAATTTTTTTATATCCGGAAAAAGAACCCTCGTGGCGCATCAGTACAATATGTGATTCAACCCCGAGTATACGCTGTTTAAGATCAGACTCAAAGCCTGCCATGACAGCAATCACGACGATCAGGGCCATGACGCCGACAGTAACGCCGGCGACGGAAAGTATGGTAATTAATGAAATGAACGTCTCTTTATGCTTGGCCCTGAGATAACGGCCACCTATGAAATACTCAAAAGACATATTAAATATTAGGCTTATGGGTTATTAGGTTATGGTTTTTAGCAATGGGTTGTATTATCCATGCCCCATTACCAATTACCGATTACCGCTTTCAATTGGTTTCATGTGTGGAAAAAGAATAACTTCTCTGATGGAAGCGGCATCAGCAAGAAGCATGACCAATCGGTCTATCCCTATTCCTTCTCCGGCAGTGGGAGGCATTCCATACTCCAACGCTTCAATATAATCTTTGTCCATATAGTGAGCCTCTTTATCACCGGCTTCCCTGTCAGCAGTTTGTTGCAAAAATCGCTTTTCTTGGTCATCAGGATCATTGAGTTCCGAAAATCCATTTGCGATCTCATGGCCTGCTATAAAAAGCTCAAATCGATCCGTAAGATTGGAATCCGCCTCGCTCTTTCTGGAAAGGGGAGAAACTTCAACCGGATATCCGGTAATAAATGTAGGCTGCAAAAGTTTCGGTTCCACCAGAATATCAAACAGTTTTGTTATAATCTTTCCTTTGCGTCCGGTTTTTGTTATTTTAATTTCTTTTATAGCAGCCAATTCAAGCAGTCCTTCTCGATCGTTCAGTAGGTTGGCATCTATATCTCCGTATTCTTCTAAAGCCGATGCAAGGGACATTCTACGCCACTTTGCACCCAAATCGATAGCATTTCCTTGATATGATATTGTCGTCGAACCGAGGACGTCCAGGGCGACATAACGAAACATTTCCTCGGTTAGATCCATCATGTGCTCATATGTCGCGTAGGCTTGATAAAATTCGAGCATGGTAAATTCCGGATTGTGCCGCGTAGAGACTCCTTCATTCCTGAAA
>JAOUGB010000442.1 GCA_029857875.1 Desulfobacteraceae bacterium
CAGATCCTTTGCAAGCGGGCAAAAGACAGCAACGACATGCTGGCCGAAATGTGCGGTACCATTGGGATAGATTAGATGAAAATTCTGTTTTTTACCGGAAAGGGAGGGGTGGGTAAATCGACGATGTCCGCAGCTTCGGCGTGGCAATTGTCCCGAAAGCATCGGGTTCTCATTGTATCACTGGACCCTGCCCACAATCTCGGCGATGTCTTCGGCGTCGTTCTCAACCATAAAAAACAGCGGTTCACCGATTCCCTCTATCTCAAGGAGGTGAATCTGCAGAAGCTTTGCCGGGAATATCTCCAGCGGGAAATCAGTGTGCTTACAGACACCTACCGCTATCTTCAAACCATCAACCTGGATAACTATTTCTCGGTTTTGAAATATTCACCGGGAATTGAAGAATACGCTCTGCTGACCAGTATCGAAGAAACCGTCAGGTCCGAAAGAGACTTCGATTATATTGTCTTTGATACGCCGCCCACAGGATTGACCCTCAGGTTCCTTGCACTTCCATGGATAACCATGACATGGATCGACCGGCTCATACAGATCCGACGAGATATTCTGGAAAAACGACACACCATATATCGAATCCGCGGTATTCTCGATGATAAGGAAACCATCTTGAGTTACGATGAAAATGACGATGATATTCTGAAGCGTCTTAAAACACTCAAAGGAAATTATCAGGCCCTATCCTCAGTCCTTCAAGGCAAAGACTGCGGAATCGTTCTCGTTTATAATCCTGATACCCTATCGCTGAAAGAGTCGAAGCGGCTTATCGACGGCCTTCGGGAGCTGAAACTTCCGCTAAGACTCCTGATCAACAATAAAATTCTGGAGAAGTATAAGGCCATGGCCGATCACGTGGATTCGGTGATGCAGTCTCTCGCACCGGCAGTTCCCATCCAGCATGTGGCCTTCTCGGAGCATCTTCTTGACGGGCAAAACAGCACATTGTACGATATTGAGGAAACCATTCTATCTCCGTTTGAAATGAAATAAGGCACAAAAATGGAAAACTATGCGAACATTGTCCATCAACCGATATTTTTTCTTTTTATTGGTTTCAGCTTCCTGCTGACCCTTGGGTATTTTTGGGGACGCCGTTCAAACAGAAGAATCTACCAATCCGCCTTCAACGATCTTGTAGATGTCGTCAAGCCTGATGATCAAACGTTTACGAACATCGGCGGTGCCGTCGGGTTTCACGCGAATTTGTTCGTTAAGAAAAAGGGGACACCTTTTTCCCGTGTAGACGCAACCATAACGCTGTTGCCCAGACATTCCTGGCTTTATCTACCCATATCCAAGTTGATACGAAAATATGATCGCCTTTTCATCACCCTCTACCTGAAGAAACCGCCTTCAGAAGAGGCTCATTTGATTGAAAGCAAATACAGCAAATTCATGGGTTCGAAGATCGAGAACGCTCACCTTATGCATCATGAAACCGTCAAATGGGAAAATCTCGATTTTCACCTTTACTACAGCAGCCGGGAGATGCTCGAGAAGATGCAGGCCTTTATTAAAAAAAATCCGGCTCCAGGAATCATCAGGCACATCGCTCTTGTTCCCGAACAGAAAAAAGGATTCATCTTCATGATTCCAAAGCCCGATCAGGTTGCACGCTATTTCGCTCCGATCTATCACTGGCTGCCCTCGGCCGTAAAAGGATAGGCGTCGAGAAAAAGGAAAGTCAATGGGAACTTTTGGTGATACCGCAACGGTTTCCGTACTGATCGTCATCGTGGTCATCGGCGCTTTTATCGTTTTTTCTTTTCACTCCGGCAAACGAAAAAACAAAGAGATTTGCACCGCTACCTTTAGCGAACTCATGAAGGTCTTTAAACCCGACGACCAGACCTTCACCAATATCGGAGGCGTTGTCGGACATCATGGCACTTTTTCTTTCAAAGAGCGAGGTTCGGTCTCTCGAATCGATGTTACGCTAACTCTGCTTCCGCGGCAGGCGCCCCTGTATATGCCCATCTCAAAGTTTTTTATGAGAAATGACCGACTATTTATTTCTGTTTACATGAGATATCCTCCGCCAGGCGAAGGTCACATCATCGAAAAGGGTTATACCGGATTTCGAGGACCTGAAATCACCAACATTTCACGGCTTCATCAGATGGAACTCCAGTGGGGCGATTTGGCTTTCTTCCTTTATTACGAACAAGACCGAATGATTGACCGCTTCAAAGAACTTATCGGGTCCCTGCCGGACCCCGGACCGATCAGGCACATTGCCATAGTCCCTGATCAACGAAAGGGATTTATTTTTATGGGTCTTCAACAAGAACCCATTGAAGCATACCTGTCTGCTGTTTATGATTGGTTATTTCGTGTTTTCGAACCATACGAGTAACACTTTATTCTTATTAAATTTCGATACAAATTCCTTTTACATTTTGTAAAAAATATTGACACTTATTTTATCCTCCGATGAAGGCGGAATTCCACCAAGTTCAAAAAATAGTGTAACATAATAAAGAGTTAATTAATACGACTTCTCAAATGCATCAATGGCATAGCTTTTGCGTTTTCGTAAAACAATGCGATCATAAAAACCACTTTGTATGATCCGAACGGATCCTTATTTAGCCTGAAAAAAGGAATTATTAATTCTGTAAATACGGAGAGAAATATGTATAAGATCATATTGGTTCCCTTGGACGGCTCGAAACGGGCTGAATCCATATTGTCCCATGTGGAGACCCTTGCGCGTAGTTTAAAAGGAAAAGTGATTTTCTTTGTTGCGATAGAACCGGTGTTGATGTTGGAATATAATGAGATAATCGGTATGTCGGAGTTTAAGGAAAAAAACGATGTCCTGAAGGAGAAAACAGCGGCGTATCTTGATTCTCTTCAAAAAAAGTTTTCCAAAAAGGGTATCGAGGTCCAGACGCTTATCGGCCATGGCCCGGTGGTGAAAGCGATTGTCGATGCTGCCGAACGCGAAAATGCAGACCTTGTGGCGATGGCCAGTCACGGCCGCACCGGTTTGTCCAGGACATTTTATGGAAGCATTGCAGCCGGTGTGTTGCAACGTATAGATCGTCCTCTGCTCCTCATTCGTTCTCGAGGTGAAGAATGAGGCTTATGAAGATATCGATTCCAAAAAAAACATAACACAAATTACGGTGTGCTACAATTGGCCCGAGAAAGAAGCTGCCAAGATATATCTTGATGCCGTGAAAG
>JAOUGB010000443.1 GCA_029857875.1 Desulfobacteraceae bacterium
TTCAGAAGTATGCGCCCTACGGCACGGCTGCTATTACGCCGACCTGTCTGCGAAACCATCTGATGCTCTTTGAGATGAAGGAAGGCCGCGGCCCGGTTATGATGGATACGGTCACAGCCCTTAAAGAAATGGGTGGAAAGCTGGACAAGAAAGAAATGAAGGCTCTGGAATCAGAAGCCTGGGAAAACTTTCTGGATATGACTTGCGGACAGGCCAACCTGTGGTGCGGCACGAACACCGAGCCGGACAAGAAGACCTCAGAGATTATGCCCACCGAACCGTATCTGCTGGGATCCCATTCCGGCTGCTGCGGACTGTGGACCTCCGGACCCGATTATGACTGGATCCCCGAAGCATACAAGATCCGTTACAAAGACAAGGTCTATAACCGTATGACCACGGTTAACGGTCTGTTTACCTCCGGTGACGGTGTGGGTGCTTCCGGTCACAAATTTTCATCCGGTTCCCACGCTGAAGGACGGATTGCCGCCAAGTCCATGGCCCGGTTCGTACGTGACAATGCAGACTTCAAACCGACCCTGAGCCAGTCCAAAGAAGAGCTGGTTGCCCTGATTTACAAGCCGGTGAGAACGTTCCTGGATCATTGTGATTACACAACGGCCATCAACATCAACCCCAATTATCTCAAGCCCGAAGGGATGATGTATCGCTTGATGAAGGCTACCCATGAGTATGGCGCCGGCACGGCCACCTACTACATGACCAGTTCCAAGAGTCTGGAAATCATCATGGACATGCTCCTGATGATGCGCGAAGACTGCGAAAAGCTGGCTGCCGGTGACCTCCATGAGCTGATGCGCTGCTGGGAAATCGAGCACCGCATCTGGACGGTTGAGTCTCACTTGCGTCACATCCAGTTCCGGAAAGAAACCCGTTATCCGGGATTCTACTATCAGGCCGACTTTCCGGGACAAGATGATGAAAACTGGTTCTGCTTTGTCAACTCCAAGTATGATCCTAAGGCAAAACAATGGGATATCTTCAAGAAAGATTACATCAAGATCATCCCTGATTAATGCTGAATCAGTTTTAACCTAATGTGATACGCCTCCAGGCGTCTTTGGGACGCCTGGAGGTTTTTATTAAGAAAAGTAACCTTTCAAGTACATTTGCCTTCAGGCGATATCCCCAAGGCCAAAAAACGTGCCCGGTTGCTCAAGGGTTTTACCTCGGGTTTTATGTTAAAACCTTTGAGCATGTGGACACTTAAAGTTTATTTTATAAGGATATCGCCTGAAGGCATCTAACACCGGCAAAAAGAATTTAATCGTAAACGTAACAATGCATGGAGGGATAGCATGACAGAAGACAAAGCAACCCCTGCAAACGGAAGCATTTTGGTTGTTGGAGGAGGGATTAGCGGGTTGACCACGGCCCTTGAAGCTGCCGAAGTGGGGTATGAGGTGTTTTTGGTCGAAAAAAATCCTTACCTGGGCGGAAGAGTGGCACAGCTGAATCAATATTTTCCCAAGCTATGCCCTCCAACCTGCGGTCTGGAAATCAATTTTAGGAGAATAAAGGATAATCCAAAAATCAAGGTTTTTACCCAGGCAGAGGTCGAAAAGGTCGACGGTATCCCGGGAAGCTATGATGTATCCGTAAAGTTAAATCCCAGGTATGTCACCGAAAACTGTACCTGTTGCGGAGATTGCGCTGAAGCCTGTGAAACAGAAGTTTCCAGTGAATTCAATTTCGGAATGAATTCGACCAAAGGTGCTTACCTGCCCTTTGAAATGGCTTTTCCGGCCCGTTATGTCATCTCTTCTCAGATCATCGGGACCGATGACGCCAAGCGTTGCAAGGATGCCTGTAAATACGACGCCGTTGATCTAGACATGCAGGCCGAAACCACAAACCTTAAGGTTGGTGCCATTGTCTGGGCAACGGGCTGGGAACCGTATGACGCCGCCAAGATAGAAAATCTTGGTTTTGGTCAGTACCCGAACATTATCACCAACATGATGATGGAAAGGCTGGCTGCACCAAACGGTCCGACCAAGGGGAAAATTATCCGCCCGTCGGACAGCAAGGAGCCCGAAAGCATTGCCTTTGTGCAGTGTGCCGGGTCCAGAGATGAAAATTACCTTCCCTATTGTTCCTACATCTGCTGCATGGCGTCATTGAAGCAGACGACCTACATCCGGGAACGATACCCCAACGCCAAAGTCTATATTTTTTATATCGACGTTCGGGCACCGGGTCAGCGGTATGAAAAGTTTTATAAAAAGATCAAAGAGGATGAGAATGTCTTTTTGATCAAAGGCAAGGTCGCTGAAGTCAGTGAGGATGCCGGCACCGGCAATATCACTGTGGTGGCAGAAAATGCGGTCACCGGCGAAAAGATCAAGCAAACCGTCGAAATGGCTGTTCTTGCCACCGGTATGCAGCCGACAACCGCAACAGTCAAACTGCCTGCCGATCTCAAGTATAACGAAGACGGCTTTATTATCAATGATTTTGAAAAAGGCGGCATGTTTGCGACAGGTTGCGCCAATAAGCCGTCTGACGTTGTTTCGGCAAATCAGAATGCCACCGGTATGGCCCTTAAAGCGATTCAAACCCTGGTGAGGAAGTAGGAGGTTATCCATGGATAAAAAGTATTGTGTATATATTTGCACAGGATGCGGCATCGGGGATGCCCTTGATATGGAAGCGCTGTGCGAAGTCCCGGAAGATGAAGGTTTTCCTGTTGAAACTCACCCGTTTCTGTGCGGAAAGGAAGGGGTTGAACTGATCAAGAAAGGTATCGCCGACAATGGATACAACACGTTCGTGATTGCGGCATGTTCCCGCCGGGTCAATTATGATGTCTTTAATTTTGAGGGCTGTATCGTCGACCGCGTCAACTTACGGGAACAGACGGTCTGGTCCCATCCCAGATCCGAATTTCCGGCACTGACTGAAGAGCAAAAAGATGATGAAGAACACTTTGACCGCCTTCAGATGCTGGCCGAAGATTATCTGAAAATGGGGATGGCAAAAGTCAAAAAGATCAGCCTGCCGGAACCGTACAAGCTTGAAACCTTAAGCAGAAAGATTCTGGTCATCGGCGGCGGCATTACCGGCATTTCGGCGGCTTTGGATGCAGCCAAAGCCGGTTATGAAGCAACTATCGTCGAAAAAGAATCGGCACTTGGCGGCTATGCAGCCAAAATCCGCAAACAGCTGCCCGTCGAAGACCCC
>JAOUGB010000018.1:0-2500 GCA_029857875.1 Desulfobacteraceae bacterium
CCTTAACTTTAGCTCACTTTAAACTTTAGTTCACTTCAAACTCTTGCATCAATTCTTTTGGCAGAGCCAGAGAACTCTGACCTGGCCTAGAGGACCAGGTTTTTTATGACGAAATAAAAATATAATATTATAGGTTGTTATTATATCAATATCGGCAATATTTTGTTAATACTGAAATATCCAACCAAAAAATAATTGAGGGGGCGGGGAGTTTTTATTGTAAAAACTTATTTTACCTTAAAGAATTTATTTTGGCTTTCAACGCCAAAGATTTTTTAACCATATTCGGATGCGAAACTTGAGCAACACAGTCCAACCCAAAAAAAAACCCGGAGCCATCAGATGATGATTCCGGGTTATATAAAAATTTTTCGGCAGCGTCCTACTCTCCCACACAGTCTCCCATGCAGTACCATCGGCGCAAAAGAGCTTAACTTCCGTGTTCGGGATGGGAACGGGTGTTTCCTCCTTGCTATAGCCACCGAAAAAACGTTTTGCTTTCAGTGGTGCAACAATTTAAGAATAAGCACATAAAAATGTTCAAAGAGATTGTGTGAATTATTTTGTGGCCAAGCCTCACGACCGATTAGTACCAGTAAGCTAAATACGTTGCCGTACTTACACATCTGGCCTATCAACCTTGTCGTCTACAAGGGGTCTTCAGTTCCCGTGTTTCCACGGGAAAGGGATATCTTATCTTGAGGTTGGCTTCCCGCTTAGATGCTTTCAGCGGTTATCCATTCCGAACTTAGCTACCCAGCAATGCCGCTGGCGCGACAACTGGAACACCATTGGTTCGTCCATTCCGGTCCTCTCGTACTAGGAACAGCTCCTCTCAAATATCCTACGCCCACGAAAGATAGGGACCAAACTGTCTCACGACGTTTTAAACCCAGCTCACGTACCACTTTAATCGGCGAACAGCCGAACCCTTGGGACCTGCTCCAGCCCCAGGATGTGATGAGCCGACATCGAGGTGCCAAACCGCCCCGTCGATGTGAACTCTTGGGGGCGATAAGCCTGTTATCCCCGGCGTACCTTTTATCCGTTGAGCGACGGCCCTTCCATGCGGGACCGCCGGATCACTAAGACCTACTTTCGTACCTGCTCGAGATGTATCTCTCGCAGTCAAGCTCCCTTATGCCTTTACACTCCACGGCTGGTTTCCAATCAGCCTGAGGGAACCTTCGCGCGCCTCCGTTACTCTTTAGGAGGCGACCGCCCCAGTCAAACTACCCACCAGACACTGTCCTTCGCCCGGATAACGGGTCGAAGTTAGAACTCTACAATAACAAGGGTGGTATTTCAAGGGTGGCTCCACCGAAACTGGCGTTCCGGTTTCAAAGCCTCCCACCTATCCTACACATGTTATTCCAAAATTCAATATCAAGCTGTAGTAAAGGTGCCGGGGTCTTTCCGTCTTTTCGCGGGTAGACGGCATCTTCACCGCCAATACAATTTCACTGAGTCCCTGGTTGAGACAGTGCGGAAGTCGTTACGCCATTCGTGCAGGTCGGAACTTACCCGACAAGGAATTTCGCTACCTTAGGACCGTTATAGTTACGGCCGCCGTTTACTGGGGCTTCGGTTCAAAGCTTCTCCCGACGAATCGGGATAACAAGTCCCCTTAACCTTCCAGCACCGGGCAGGCGTCAGACCCTATACATCGTCTTGCGACTTAGCAGAGTCCTATGTTTTTAGTAAACAGTCGCTACCGCCATTTCTCTGCGGCCCTCTTCAGCTCCACATGTAAAACGCTTCACCTAACGAGGGCACACCTTCTCCCGAGGTTACGGTGTCATTTTGCCGAGTTCCTTAACCAGGGTTCTCTCAAGCGCCTTGGGATTCTCTCCCTACCTACCTGTGTCGGTTTGCGGTACGATCACCTTGTTATCTCGTTAGAGGCTTTTCTTGTCAGTGTGGGATCAATCAGTTTATGAGACAAAGTCTCTCCTCATCGCTTCTCAGCATTTAAATAAAAGGACGGATTTGCCTATCCTTTCTGCCTACGAGCTTGAACCATCTAATCCATCAGATGGATGACCTACCCTTCTGCGTCCCCCCATCACTCTCATCCCCGAAGGGACATTGATAACCGGGTGGTACAGGAATATTAACCTGTTTTCCATTACCTACGCCTTTCGGCCTCGGCTTAGGGATCGACTAACCCTGAGCAGATTAGCTTTACTCAGGAAACCTTAGGTTTTCGGCGAGCGGGTTTTTCACCCGCTTTATCGTTACTCATGTCAGCATGGTCTCTTCAGTCAAGTCCAGCCGTCCTTACGGTCGACCTTCAGGCCTGACAGAATGCTCCCCTACCGATGCCTCGTAAGAGACATCCCGCAGCTTCGGTAATGTGCTTGAGCCCCGCTACATTTTCGGCGCAGACTCACTCGACCAGTGAGCTATTACGCTTTCTTTAAAGGATGGCTGCTTCTAAGCCAACCTCCTGGTTGTCTGTGCATTTCCACATCCTTTCCCACTTAGCACATATTTAGGG
>JAOUGB010000018.1:5000-13561 GCA_029857875.1 Desulfobacteraceae bacterium
TCAAATGCACTTCCGGGGTTAAGCCCCGGGCTTTCACATCTGACTTTAGAGACCGCCTACGCGCCCTTTACGCCCAATAATTCCGAATAACGCTTGCACCCCCCGTATTACCGCGGCTGCTGGCACGGAGTTAGCCGGTGCTTCCTTTAGTGGTACCGTCAGTGCTAGATGGTGTTAATATCGAGCAAGTTCTTCCCACTTGACAGAGCTTTACGACCCGAAAGCCTTCATCACTCACGCGGCGTTGCTGCGTCAGGGTTTCCCCCATTGCGCAAAATTCCTCACTGCTGCCTCCCGTAGGAGTCTGGACCGTGTGTCAGTTCCAGTGTGGCTGATCATCCTCTCAGACCAGCTAACCATCGCGGCCTTGGTAGGCCATTACCCTACCAACAAGCTAATGGTACGCGGGCTCATCTCCAAACAGTAGCTTACATGTAGAGACCACCTTTGATCTTAAAAACCGAAGTTTTAAAGATATTATCCGGTATTAGCTCGCCTTTCGGCGGGTTATCCCCGATTCAGAGGTAGATTACCCACGCGTTACTCACCCGTGCGCCACTTTACTATCTTTAGCAAGCTAAAGAGTTCTCGTACGACTTGCATGTGTTAAGCACGCCGCCAGCGTTCATTCTGAGCCAGGATCAAACTCTCCAATTAAATCTTATCAATTGCACCCGATGTGATTCAGATGCAATGAATTAACTATGAACCTCAACTCACAAGCTGTTACTATTTAGTTTTCAAAGACCAAGGAGCCGTTAAATGTAACGGCGTTTTAACCCCAACCGTTAAAAGGAAACAGTCGGGAACTTTTATTATAAGAAAACGATATATTTTGTCAAGATTTATTTATCATTTTTCTTAAATTTGAACCAATATCTCTCAACTTTCCTTGCGCCAAGAGAAGCGATATATTTAAAATTAATCACTGGTTTTGTCAAGACTTATTTTTAATTATTTTAAGTTTATGATAGCGTTTTTTTCCTGCTCTCAAGAGTATTTCTAAATCAACAATATCATTTTTCGTTAACAGGTAATCACAGGATTCTATACGCTGCCCATTGACGTAAGCGCCACCTTGTTCAATGAGCCTTCTGGCCGCACTTCCCGAGCTTGCCAAACCTACCTGCTGATACAGCTTAAAAGCCGGAATACCGTCTTTGAGTTGGTGTTCTTCCATATGTGAATGGGGTATCGCATCCACTTCCTCCTGCGCTTCAACTTTCGCGTCCGTTAAAGTAACACCTGACACCTTTGATATATTATCACTTTCAGAACCATTTCGAGGAACCGAACTTGACGGTACGATCTCTTCAGGCACAACCCGAACTCCAAACATGCGTTCCGCAGCATAATACGCCTTGAGAGCTTCTTGTTTGCCATGGGCAATCCGTGTCGCTTCAAATGCCAGAACAACCTTGGCGCTATTTAAATCTGCTCCGCTCAATTTTCCAAGTTTTGTTATTTCTGCCATGGGCAAGAATGTAAAAAGGGCCATGAATCTGGTAACATCTCGATCATCTGTGTTAATCCAATATTGATAATAATCATAAGGAGATGTTCTGTCCGAATCAAGCCAAACAGCCCCCTCTGCCGTTTTCCCCATCTTTGCACCACCACTCGTGGTTATCAAAGGAAATGTAATGCCGAATACGGTTTCTTGACGAACTTTTCTGACCAGTTCAATTCCGGCAACGATATTTCCCCACTGATCGCTGCCTCCCATCTGCAATCTACAATCATAATGATCAAAAAGTTCCAAAAAATCATATGCTTGCAAAAGCATATAATTAAACTCAATGAAGTTAAGTCCTTCTTCGGATTCAAGGCGGATTTTATAGCTTTCGGCTTTTATCATACGATTAACAGAAAAATGTCGCCCAATATCTCTTAAAAAAGGAATATATTCCAGTTTGGTTAACCAGTCGGCATTGTTTACCATCAAAGCCTTATCCTCTTTAAAATCAAGAAATCGGGAAAGCTGTTTTTTGATCCCGATACTATTTTTATCCACCATTTCCGCTGTCAACAGCTTCCGCATTTCCGTCTTTCCACTTGGGTCCCCCACAAGGCCTGTCCCTCCCCCCACAAGGGCGATGGGTCGATGCCCATGTCTTTGCATGTGTGCAAGTGACATTATCGGGACAAGGCTTCCAACATGAAGACTGGATGCAGTGGGATCAAATCCAATATAACAGGTCGCTTTTCCTGCTTCGAGATAATCTTTTAGCTCCTTTTCATGGGTGATCTGTTCGATAAACCCTCGTTCTCGAAGGACTTCAAGTAAATTCGCCATGCAGTAATCCTCTATCTAATTTGTCTGAAAATTTTAACCCAGCAGGCTCAGTCAATAACCATATTGTAACAACTTTATAAATAAAATAATATCTGCCAAATAGAGGTCTTTGCGAAATGTTCAATTTTGTCCAAGTTCAAGGAAGACGAAGATTTTAACCGCAGGAATACTTTGAGTATTTCGAGGATTGAAATCTGAGTCTGACACAGAAATTGGGCAAAAGAGGACTTTTCTCAAAGATCTCTTATTTGTTGGCATACTCTACGGCCCTTGTCTCCCGGATAACCGTCACCTTTATCTGACCCGGGAATGTTAGCGACTCTTCTATTTTTTTAGCCACATCTCTGCTGAGAAGGGTTGCCTCTTCATCGGAAATAATTCCGCTTTCTACAATGACCCTTAGCTCTCTTCCAGCCTGAATGGCATAAGCGTTTGCAACGCCCTTAAATGAATTTGCTATGTTTTCTAAGTCTTCCAATCTTTTTATATAATTTTCAAGTAGTTCTTTACGAGCCCCCGGCCTTGCCCCGGACAATGCATCTGCAGCCTGGATCAACAAATCATATACGGAGGTTGGTGGTATATCTTCATGATGCGCAGCAATAGCATGCTCAACCATCGGTGTTTCACCAAATTTTTTTGCCAACTTAGAACCGATAATAGCATGTTGCCCCTCAACTTCATGATCAATTGCTTTGCCAATATCGTGCAACAAACCCATACGTCTTGCCAGTTTAGAATTAAGACCCAATTCAGACGCCATTATCCCAGATAAAACACCCACCTCCACCGAATGCTGTAAGACATTCTGGGCATAACTGGTGCGAAATTTTAACCGTCCGATATATTTAATAAGTTCGTTATTGATGCCATGAACACCTAAATCAAATGCTGCCTGTTCACCCGCCTCCTTAATCGTTAAATCCACTTCTTTCCCTACTTTTTTAACAACATCCTCGATACGGGCCGGATGAATTCGCCCATCCGCAATCAACCGCATCAGAGAGAGTCGGGCAACTTCACGCCGAACCGGATTAAAACCTGATAAAATAACCGCCTCCGGTGTATCGTCGATAATAAGATCGATCCCTGTTGCCGCCTCAAGCGCACGTATATTTCGACCTTCTCTACCGATGATTCTCCCTTTCATTTCATCGTTTGGGAGCTCAACCACAGAGACCGTTCTTTCAGCAACGAAATCACCGGCGTACCTTTGTATGGCAGTTGCCATGATCTCTGCTGCTTTTTTATCCGCCTGTTCTTTGGTTTCATTTTCTATCCTTTTTATCGTTTTGGCGCCTTCATAACGGGCTTCATTTTCCATTGCCCTGATGAGAAGTTCTTTTGCCTGCTCTGCTGTTAAACCTGATATTTTTTCGAGCTGCCGCTTTTGTTCCTCAAGGAGTTCTTGATACTGTTTCTCTTTCCGTTCAATCTGTTCTTCTGTTTGAATGATCTTTTTTTCTTTTCGCAAAATCTCTCGTTCTCGACGTTCGAACTGTTCCACCTTGCGATCGATATTTTCCTCTTTTTGCATCAACCTTCTCTCTCTGTTTATTAATTCAGATCGAGTGTCTTTGGTTTCAGCATCGAATTCGCTTTTCATTTTGAAAAGCCTGTCTTTAACATCCAGTTTGGCTTCTTTTATCAGTGTTTCTGATCTTAGTTTGGCATCTTTTAATATTCGCGAAGTTTCTTTTTCAGCGGCTTTAACTTTCTGGGATATAATTAATCCTTTGACCCAAAAAGCAATTGCAAAACCAACAATAAATGCGATTAGGCCTATTAATAGATTATATTCATTCATTATCTTTCTCCCCGGAATTATGTTTACCTAGATTGAGCGATTGACGAGTTTGCCGGAGATGCAAGGCATGAGACATGCAGCCGTAGTCTGCTACTGCAAATGTCTCATAACGAAGCAGATTCGGTAAACTCGGCAAGCCCGAAGGGTTTCAAATGGTAACAATTTTTTGCCCAAACAAATCCATCCATTAGATGTGATCTATTAGCGACTTTCGTAATTTATATTTATTTACAATAATGTCTAATATATAACCCTGTTACTATTTGCAACGCTCAGTTTAGGTTATATTTGGTGCTTAGTGTTTGGTGTTTTAATAGGCTTGTTATACCCGTATGTATTTCACGCAAAACACCAAATACTAAACATCAAATACTTGATTCACACGGTATTTTTCGATGTCTTCACAAATGAATTGATACGCTTTTAGTGCCACGGCAACAGCTTGTAAACATATCGTTTTAATATCAAAAACGAAATTGCCTGTAATATGAAACGTCTTTGGGAAAACCTATTATGAGGTGGATTTGGAATGACACTTTTAGGAGGAAAAAGCCAAGGTTCTTAAATATTTGTCCTGCAACGTTATATTTCAGTGTTTCAGTAAACCTGGAAATAAATGGTCCGCTGTATCAGGTCGATGATATTTTTTTTGACCCGTTCTTTTTTAGATTTGAGTTAAACAGGACCCCTGCCACAATGCCGTGTTGGGAGGTCTTTGATCCATAAAAAATAGGTGGGCGCCCTGTAATTTTTTCAGGCTTTTCTGCACAAGCAGAACATGCACACCAAAATCAGAGAAGGCTCCCTTTAATTGAAATGTTGGGTCAAAGAACATCTTCCAATCACAAACACGGCAGGGGCCGTATGTGTTTAAAACTCAAATACCTTCAAGGTCGTATTTTATACCGGGAAATTAGAAAAATATCTATATTTGCCCTCTACCGATACAAATAAAAATGATGAAACGGAAATAAAACAACTTGTTACAAATTTTTAACCTTCATTTGTTGATAAGCTTCACCCATTAACTGCTGCATCAAGCGTATGTATCAGATTTGCCGATTTTTTAGAAATATCTACCAATAAATCTGAATGACTCTTTTTTAGTTTAATATTTTCATTGGCAATATTAAGCGCAGCTAGAATCAAAGTCGCAAGCTTGTTTACAGACGATTTGCTTGAATATTGGGTCTCTATCTTGGTCACTTCTTTTACCAGATGATCAGCAACCTCTTTTGCATTGCTCACATCTGATTGTGCCTTAAATGTATAAGGTTGCCCAAAAAGCTCTATTGTTACAAGTTGTTCCAATGAATACGTTTTTTACCTTTCCCAAACCGCCCCTTCCGGTCATTAATCAACCTCTGTCATATCTTCTAGTCTGCCCAAAAGACCATCGATCTTTGACCGAATCAAGGCTCTCTCTTGTGCATAATTGTTTTCCGTCTCAACCTTACCCTGAAGCTCTTCCTCTAACCTCTCAACTTTATTCCTAAGTTCTAAATTCGTCGTTTTAAACGACTTGCAAACATTGATCAGATTTTCAACTTTCTTTTCAATTTCTTCAAATTGTTTTAAAATGAATTCGTTATCCAATCTTACACCTCATAATTAAGTATGACAAACTATAATCTTTTATCCAATTGAAAGTCAAGACATATTCCTCGTCCTGTCGCGCATAATCTTCTCAGCTGTCATCAGATCCTGTTTGGTATTGACCCCCACAGTTTCCTTCCAATCATCGCCCACCAATACGCCCATAGTGCTTTTATTTCGATAACCGATTTCAACAATATCCGTTAGATAAAATTCACCTTTAACGTTATCCGATGTAATTTTCTTCAGTGAATCGAATAAAATTTCTTTTTTTATGCAATAGATACCCGCATTAATTATTTTCAATCTCTTCTGTTCCGCCGAAGCATCCGCCTCTTCTACAATCCCTGTTAACTGTCTGTTTTCATCAATTAATATCCTTCCGTATCCTTTGGGATTCTCAATTTCTACGGCCAATAGTGATATATCCCGCTTGGCTTTTACGTGATCTTCAAAAAGCCCCGTTAGCGTCTTTTCAGTAAGCAACGGCACATCACCGCACAAAATAACCACTTCTTGAACATGACTTGGGACTTGAGGAATTGCACACAAAACAGCATGACCTGTTCCGAGTTGTTCTTCTTGTAGGGCAAAAAGAACGTTCGTCTGTTCTGAGACAACTTTACGAACTTTCTCCGCTTGATTACCGATAACAAGAACAACATTATCTCCGGCAATTTTTTTGGCGACGTCTACCACATACATGACCATGGGTTTGCCGAGAATTTCGTGCAAAACTTTTGCCTTGCTCGATCTCATCCGAGTCCCCAAACCTGCGGCCAGTATGATGACGGCCACTTCTCTTTTAGTATTGGCCATATCATCCTCTTTTTGATTGAATGGATAATTTTCTTAACTCAAATTTCGAATCCGAATATTGCTAAAAAGCATTTGGGGTCAACTGTGTAACACATTTTTTAATGTTAATTGTTACACGTCGATTTTCATAATATCAACAAACAAAAAAAGGGCAAACCAGATAATGGGCCTGCCCTTTAAATAAAATGAAATTCGCCTCCCCCCTTTTTGGGGATCATGTCATATTATAAAATCAATACCCGGTACCATAAAAAGCTTATCTAAGGGTTTCGACGAGCTTTATACGGTGCAGGGCTCTTTCCAGAGCCGCTTTGGCTCTGTTAAAATCGATATCTTCAGCCTGGCTCTGGGCCAAACGTTCCTGGGCGCGCTCCATGGCGGCTTTGGCGCGGTCAACGTCGATATCTTCTCGCCTTTCAGCAGATTCCGCCAGTACGGTCAATTTGTCCGGCAGTGCCTCTGCAAACCCACCACTGACAAAAACGTATCTTTGAGCACCGCTGGCATCTGTATAGTGCATCTCTCCTGTCTTCAAGGTTGTCAAGAAAGGCGTATGGCCGATAAGCACACCAAATTCACCGAGGCTGCCGGGCGCCACCGCAATCTGGACTTCCTCGTCAACGACATACTTTTCAGGAGTAACAACTTCTAATCTAATATTTCCAGCCATGTTATAACCTTATATTTTCTTTGCGTTATGCGGCTTCAGCCATTTTTTGGGCTCTTTCGATCACCTCTTCAATGCCCCCTACCATATAAAATGCCTGCTCCGGAATATCGTCATGTTTGCCTTCACAAATCTCCTTGAAAGCCCGAACGGTGTCTTCAATCTTTACGTAGCTGCCGCTTTTCCCTGTAAAGGCTTCGGCAACGTGGAACGGCTGAGACAAAAACCGCTGAATCTTGCGTGCTCTCGATACGGTAATTTTATCTTCGTCGGACAATTCTTCCATACCCAGAATTGCGATAATATCTTGAAGTTCCTTGTATTTCTGAAGTATCTGCTGTACTTCCCGGGCAACCTGATAATGTTCTTCACCGATGTAAGCGGCATCTAAAATTCTCGAGGTCGAATCCAGCGGATCAACCGCCGGGTAAATTCCAAGTTCAACGATCTGGCGTGACAAAACCACCGTCCCGTCAAGATGGGCAAATGTCGTTGCCGGCGCAGGGTCTGTCAGGTCGTCCGCGGGCACATACACACATTGAACCGCCGTAATCGAGCCTTTGTCTGTGGATGTAATACGCTCCTGAAGCTCACCAAGGTCAACGGCCAGTGTCGGTTGATACCCCACAGCCGAAGGCATTCGACCCAAAAGGGCTGAAACTTCCGAACCCGCCTGGGTAAAACGAAAGATATTGTCGATAAAGATCAAAACATCCTGGCCTTCTACATCTCGGAAATACTCCGCAGCCGTTAAAGCCGAAAGCGCAACTCGAGCCCTGGCTCCGGGCGGTTCTGTCATCTGACCGTAAATCAAGGCAGCCTTGGGAAGCACCCCGGAATCTTTCATCTCGTGGTAAAGGTCATTGCCTTCACGGGTACGCTCGCCCACTCCTGCGAACACGGAAATACCACCGTGCTGCATGGCAATATTATGGACCATTTCCATCATGATAACGGTTTTCCCGACACCGGCACCGCCGAACATCCCCATCTTTCCACCTCGGGGAAAGGGCACCAGCAGATCGATAACCTTGACACCGGTCTCAAGCACACGGACCGATACGTCCTGCTCGGTAAATTTCGGTGCTTCGCGGTGAATGGGCATCATTTTTTCCTGACTCACCGGACCGAGTCCGTCCACCGGTCGTCCCACGACGTTAAGAACCCGTCCAAGCCCGGCTGCACCCACCGGCATCATGATGTCATTGCCGGTATCCTTGACTTTCTGCCCACGAACCAGACCGTCGGTAACATCCATGGCAATAGTTCGAACCACATTATCACCCAGGTGCTGTGCAACCTCCACGATCAGGTTGTCCGGCTCATCGTTGATGGCAGGGTTCGTAATGGCCAGTGCCGTATAAATGGACGGCAGA
>JAOUGB010000444.1 GCA_029857875.1 Desulfobacteraceae bacterium
GTAGCCTGTCCCACGGGTGCGGCGTCAATTTTTCATTTTGACGATGAAAAAGTACTGACCATGGTAAAAGCAGCCTTTAATTGATTGATGATGTATGATTGATGATTGTTGATTGATGCGTTAAACTTGCCCTTGAGTTACCAAAAAGTACTTTGGGAGATCATATAGGAAAAAAACATAGATAAAGTTGAAAAATGTTTTTTGGTTTTTTCAATCAACAATCAACAATTTTCTCGGGCAAGTCTTTTTTGTTTTTCAATCGACAATCAACAATCATAAATCAACAATTTTCAAAGGGGCCTTTGAAAAATGTTTAATCCCAAGATCATTGCATTTGCCTGTAACTGGTGTGCTTACTCGGCCGCCGATCTGGCCGGTGTGAGCCGTCTCCAGTACCCCACCAGCATGCGCATCATTCGTGTGTTGTGCTCCGGGCGGATCAACCCCAATTTTATCCTCAAGGCATTTGAAACAGGGGCCGACGGAGTTCTGGTGGCCGGCTGACACATGGGAGACTGCCATTACCTGGACGGTAATGTTAAAGCTGAAAAGATGTTTCAGATGACAACAGAACTGGTCGGCTTGCTCGGCATTGAGGTCAAAAGGCTTCGACTGGATTGGGTGTCTTCGGCTGAAGGGTTGCGGTTTGCCGAGATTGCGCGTGAATTTACGGAACAAATCAAAACATTGGGGCCGTCTCAATTGAAACAGGCGGCGTGAGGAAAGATAATGAGTGCCATTGCCGAACTGGTGAATGCCACCAAAACCTATTATTGTCTCGATTGCGGGGTGTGCACGGGAAGCTGTCCGGTGGCCAGGGTGTTTCCCGACTTTTCTCCCCGGCAAATTATCGAGCGCTCTCTTTATGACCTTGAGGAACTTTCAGACAGCAGCCTCTGGGACTGTCTCACCTGCGCCCAGTGCAGCGTCCGGTGTCCGGCCGAGATTAATTTCCCCGAGTTTATCCGCCTGATGCGAGATGAAGCCCGAACCATCGGGTTTGACGGAATGCCTGCTCACAACGGCATGCTTCAAACCATCATGTCCCTTCAGACAAAGCATATTCAGCAACATCGAACATCATGGATCGAAGACGGAAAAACAAAAGATACCGGAGATGTGTTTTATTTTGTGGGATGCCGGCCCTATTTTGACGTTATTTTTCGGGATATCGATGCAGGGTCCATTCAGGGGGCTCAACATATACTCAAAATTCTG
Source organism: Desulfobacteraceae bacterium (assembly GCA_029857875.1). Classification (GTDB taxonomy): domain Bacteria; phylum Desulfobacterota; class Desulfobacteria; order Desulfobacterales; family UBA11574; genus UBA11574. The sequence continues at coordinate 1,219 of JAOUGB010000444.1, forward strand.
AACCTGTGCGGAGTGGAACCGGTGGTCAGCAATGATGAACGGTGCTGCGGCCACGATGCTCTCTGGAACGGCAATGCCGAAACCTTCAAACAACTGGCCCGGCTGAACCTGGACACCATTAGATCATCAGGAGCAAAGCAGGTGGTTTTCAGTTGTCCCGAAGGATACCATACATTTAAATATGTTTATCCTGAATATTTCGGCAATCTTGGTTTTGAACCGGTTCATATTCTGGATTTTCTGGCAGACAAACTGAACCAGGGTGTCATCGAATTTAAAGATTCGGAAAAGAAAATCGTGACCTATCACGATCCGTGCCGCCTGGGAAGGCTGGCCGGCATCTACGATGCGCCCCGCAAGTTGATCGAAGCCTTACCGGGCCTTGAATTCAAGGAAATGATCCGCAGCCGGGAAAACGGGGTCTGCTGCGGAACCAGCGGCTGGATGAACTGTTCCAGCTGTTCCAAAGAGATTCAGATGCAGCGTCTCGGCGAAGCCATGGATACCGGAGCAGGTACGCTGATCACCGCCTGTCCCAAATGCCAGATTCACTTCCGGTGCGCCAAAACCGCGTACCACCTTGACATTGAAATTACGGATCTGTACGACCTGGTAGCCGGCTGTCTGAAAAGAACTTAACGGGATGTTTAGGCGCTTAGCTATGTCATATTGACAATTTGTTTCCGATGTTTGTAATTTTTTGTTTTTATTGAGTTATAGTGAGCTTAAGTTTGAAGTGAACTAAAGTGAGCTAAAGTTAAGGAAAGCGCCACAGGCGCAACACATTTAATATTTAAACTGATAGAATACCTTCACTTTAGGCATTTTAGATCACTTGTAACTTTTCCGGCTTGTCCGGGTTAGGATATTTAATCAGCAAATCCTGTTAATCCTGTCAAAAATATATATAGCGAGGAAATCGCATGAGCAAGGATATCTTAATCATCGGCGGCGGCATCGGCGGCATCCAGGCGTCATTGGACCTTGCCGATATGGGGGTAAAGGTCCACCTGGTGGAAAAGCTGCCCAGTATCGGCGGCAAGATGGCCCAACTGGACAAGACCTTTCCCACCAACGACTGCGCCATCTGAATCCTGTCGCCCAAGATGCTGGATGTCGGTCGACATCCCAACATTGACCTTCTGGCGTATAGTGAAGTGGAGAACGTTCAGGGAGAGGCCGGAGATTTCAAGGTCTTTGTTCGAAAAAAAGCCCGGTACGTGGAAGAAAACAAATGCACGGGGTGCGGTGCGTGCAGCGAAAAATGTCCGACCACGGTCCCGGATGCCTTTAACGAAGGGCTGGGCACCCGCACGGCCGTATATGCCTATTTTGCCCAGGGCATCCCCTCCACCCGAACCATAGACCCTGACCATTGCAGACAACTCAACGGCAAAAAGTGCGGGATCTGTGCAAAGGTCTGTCAGGCCGACGCCATTAATTTCGACCAAAAAGACCAAATTATGGAACTTAACGTCGGCGCTATTATCCTGGCGGCAGGATATGATGTGTTTGATCCGTCTTTAATTCCCGAATATCGGTACCGGGAAATTCCAAACGTCGTGACCGCCATAGAATTTGAAAGGCTTTTAAGTGCCAGCGGGCCCACCGGCGGGCATGTGGACCGCCCCTCGGACCTTGCCGTCAAGGCTGACATCGAACCACTGGAAAAGAAGATCAAAACATCGAGTCGAGTACTGGAAAAATTTGAAAAGAAATACAACCAGACATCTCAGGAATTTTATACCAGCTATACGTCCGAACAATATCTTGATGACGATGACCTAAAGAAATGGGCGGACAAATACCAGGATCATCTGAGCATTGTTCAAACCCTTGAAGCCTTGAAGGAAAAAACAAAAACCTTTGAGCCGGCAAAAAGACTGGCCTTTATTCAATGCGTGGGGTCACGGGACTTTCGCTTTTATCCTTTTTGTTCCGGTTATTGCTGCATGCATTCCATCAAAGAGGCG
>JAOUGB010000445.1 GCA_029857875.1 Desulfobacteraceae bacterium
TCGTCGGCCTGGCGTACCAGGCGGTCGCGAATCTCGACAGTCAGCTCCCGGAACCCCTCTGAGAGCCGTTGCGGGGCATGACCCGGGCGCTGGTCCTTCAAACCCGCTAAGCCGTCTTGGCGGTACCGCTCGCGCCATTTGTAGTACCAGGCTCGCGTGCGACCCAGGTCTGCACACACGCTGCTGATGGGCTCACCTTGGGCCACGCGGCGAACAACTTCCTGACGTCGTTCGTATTCGTTCATCGTAGTTACTCCTTTCCCAGAAGTGAAGGTGTGGCCTCTTACGCCCGCTTCTGGGAAAGTATAGCACAACTGTCAACGAACGACTGGCACAAATCGGGCATTAGCTGTCAACGATTGGTGGCACTTTTTGACTGTTAACGATCACTGGCACATGACATATAAACACTACTTTGGGGAAGAGATAGCGAGCGAAATCAGAGTTGATTATTGCAAGGTATAGGGCCAGCAATTTTGAATTGAGGAGAATTTCTTGCAGACAAGAGGCGTGTGAAGACTTTTGGCTAAGGGAGACTGTTTATGGGGCAGCGATTTGATGGAAGAGTAACCAAGCCAAAACTCTTGTTATTGTCTGTGAGCTGGAATTATATCAATAAGACGCAACGCTATTTTTTCGATGCTTTGTCCGATTATTTTGAAGTGGTAAGATATGGGCCTGGTTATGTGGATGTGGATGATATTGAAATTAGTATATTTGATGTTCTAAAAAGGGTGGGGAGGACAGATGTAGTAATTACAGATGAATTATTACTATTCAGAAATTTACAGTTAGAAAATTATAGCGCCCTTAGAAGAATTAATAAATTCTATTTTAATTTGGAGAGATATATATACAAAGAGTAGCTTTCCGGTTGATTTAGAAAAGCTAGAGATTCCTCTGTTTGCTTCTTTGCTTCGTTCGGACTATTACAATTTTACCCAGGGACAGGTAGAGATCTTGGAGAATTTGAATACAAACAATGATATTTATTACATCTGCTGGGGCAAGGATTTTATCCTCCCCAAGAAAGAATTGCCTGATTTAGAACGGGAAAGGTTTTCTCCATACGTTACCAATAACTTTGCAAATTTTATAAGGAGAAATAAAGAAAGGGTTATACCGTTGCTACACATGGTTGATGAAAGTGAAATATTGGATTTTGCTAGAAAGCGCTATGAATGGTGCATCCCCGGAGCAAAATACTATTACCGTGAAATGATGAAAAATTATTTCGAAACAAATCAAATAAGCTATATCAGTGTTACGCCGATAAATTTGTTTTTACGTATATTAGAGCGATTAAAAATACTTTATCCAACAAGATATGATTTTACAATGAAATTGTCTTACGACAGTTTCAGCGCTATGATTAATAAGTCGTGGTGCTCTTACACATGCGGAACTGCCTTAAAGTGGCCCATCAGGAAATTTTTTGAAATCCCTGCATTCGCGTCATTATTGGTGTGTGTACCACGTGCTGGATTTGAGAAATTGGGGTTTGTGGACGGCGAGAATTGTTTCTTAGTTGATGTCAACAATGTGGATGAAATCATAGAAAAAACAAGGGATAAAGAGCTGGTCAGAGAAATGATCATAAAGGGGCAAAAGATGATCAAGGCCCAACATACGGCCCAAGTCAGGGCCAGACAGCTTTTTAACTTGTACACTACTATTAGAGAGGGCAATTTTGATCATGCCTATTGGGAAAATGGCGACATGTTCTGCGAGATGAAAGATGGAAAGATAAAGACTGTGTGAGCTTGCATTGTGAACGAGATAATCAATAAACTCCTATATATCCTTTCCAGAAAAGAAAAAATCGATCTGATTAAGATATTCCTCTTGATCCTGGTACTATCTGTCGTTGAGGCTGTAAGCGTAGGGATAATGTTACCTTTTGCCTCACTTATAACAGGCACAGAATATATCGGGGGGGATAAATATAGTTCTCTCATATACAATCAACTTCATTTCGAGAATTTGTATCTATTTATTCTGTCCGCCGGCGTTTTAGTCTTTATGATATTCGTTTTTAAGAACCTTCTGACGATGCTAGTTCATTATAATAAGCTGCATTTTGTAAATTTCGGTAGAGTTGAGATCGGTAAAAGAATATTAGAGGACATTCTAAGAAAAGATTATTTGTTTTTCCTGTTGAACAGTACACCAAGGTTTGTCAACCTGATTCAGAATGAAGTTAACAGGACGGTGTTCTTACTTCAGTTCGGTCTGGAATTGTTAGTTGAAGTATTAGTGGTACTGGCCATTATCGTCACTATGTTGTCGGTTGAGTTTCATATTACAATGCTGTTAGGAGTATTGGCCCTATTGTTTGTTTTGACTGTCAATCGATATACAAAGAGCTTGCTTACAGGCATCAGCCAGGAAATTACACAGTACGTAAATGCAAGTATTAGCATATTAATTCAGGTCTTTCAGGGCATAAAGGAAGTTAAGTTTTTTGATGTAGAGAATTATTTTTCAGACAAATTCGAGAATGAGGGAAAGAAATTAGCCAAGAGCTATATCACTAACAATATCATCCAACTGTTTCCGAGAATATCAATTGAATTGTTGATGCTGGCAGGAGTATTGATGTTAATCCTTGCCTTCATGAGAATGGGAAAAGAGATAAGAGATCTCATTCCTATAATGAGCGTCTATGTGGTTGCAATGTACCGAATCATGCCCGCCATGAATAAGATTTCTGCTCTTATAATGAATATTAGGAGCTATTCCAACGGAGTAGTTGAATTATATAACGTCCTGCAAGAGTTTGAGATTAGAGATGAAAAGAGAGATATTGCTCCAGCCCTTAGTTATTCTAGTAAGGATAGTGAAAATGGTGGGGATGTTTCCTTTAATGATAGAATCAGATTGGTAAGTATTTTTTTTGAATACCCAGGTAGTATGAAATGGGTGCTCAACGATGTTAATCTGACAATTGAGAAAGGTAGCCACATTGCGATAATAGGCGGCTCGGGAGCAGGAAAGACCACTTTGGTTGATATTTTATTAGGACTTTTAGCAGCAAATCAGGGAAATATCTTTTTAGACGACTCGTTGATAACAGAGGATAATCTTTTTGCTTATAGAAAACTTGTAGGTTATGTTCCGCAATCTGTCTATGTGCTAAATGATACTCTGACAAATAATATTGTATTTGGTAGAGACTATGACGTTAA
>JAOUGB010000446.1 GCA_029857875.1 Desulfobacteraceae bacterium
ATTTTATAACAAATCGAATCTGGTCTTTAGTGCCACAATATCTTCTTATGCATGATAAATTAAGAAAATATTGATGATTTTACAGAAATATTGGAATGATGGAAGGAAGGAAATTTACATGTATCTTGCCAGTATTTGGGTTGCAAACAATTTCCCAAGCATTGTGATATCTGTAAAAATTTTGGGCTTAAAATTCATACTATACATTGCAGTAACATGCAATCAGGACTTGTTACATGTTAGTTGGAGTAATCACAAGAATTGAAGCAGGTCCGATTCGTGTGATCACCATTAAATATCTCACGTTGACTAATTTGTGTGCTCGTGGCAAGAGATCAAGGGTTTTGACAAGCCTGATTTTCGTGAGGTAACTTTATTGACAATTACATCGGTATGGTTTATAATAGCTTTAAAATAGACAGATCGAAAGGGCAAATCCGTTGAAAGGCGGGGACGCAAAGCCACGGGTCTAAAGCTGAAAAGCTATGATAGCCGGGCCGCCGAAACCACTTATTCCAGCCTTTGGGAACGCTTGCCCAAAGGTTTTTTTGTTTTAGAGTGCTTTCACCTTATTGTCTTATAATAAAAATATGTATGTAAGGAGGTGATAAAAAAAGAAGCAAATATTTGAAGAATTGTTTTTATAAAATTCAACTTATTTTACCGTGGGGGTAAAAAATGAAACGAATTTTAAAAGTTATGATACCTGTCATGCTACTCGTCATACTGGATCTTGGAGTTCTACCATCAGTAGTAGCTAAGTCACAAAATGCAATTGGGACGAGTAAAGGGACGCCAAACGGGGTCACGTAACTCTTAACATTCACGAGAAAAAAGACGGGTATCTGAATCAAGTTGTGACTAACCAGGGCATTAAAAATCTTCAGATCAGATTCTACCCAAAGGATACCATCGTATTCATCCCACTTGAGCAATAATACTGATGAGAACAATTAATATTAGAAAGTTATGAAAGAAACCATTCTAATTGATACTAATGAAGTAATGAAACTATTTAATTTTTCCCTTGAATCTTTAAGAAAATATAAGGCTCTTGGGTTGATTAAGGCATGTGCAAAAATCGGGAGTAAAGATCTTTTCGACAAGGGAGATATATTAATAAGAAAAAAAATTATAGAGTCATGCAAGAGAAATGAGAAGGGTCTTGATGAAATCATAAAATACATAAAAGCATATGAAATAGATAAAAACATCGAATTCGAATTTAAAAATTTTTCAAGAACAAAGAAATTATTAATAATAGAAGATGATGAGTCGGTATGTGAATTTTTAAAAACATATTTAATGCGTGCTTTTTTTGTGAATGAATTAATAATTTTCTGTGCAACAGATGGTATATCTGGAATAAAAATTGCCCGTGAAATGCCGCAAGACCTCATAATAATAGATATGGTTTTAGACGTAGGAATGGATGGAAGTTCGGTTTACAAAGAACTAATAAAAGATCCTCGAAATTACCAGTCAAAGTTTATCTTTATTTCAGGTAATTTTGAATTCAAATCCAAGAACGGAATATTTTTTAAAAAACCCATAAACATGAAAAAATTCGTAGATAAAATAGAAGAATTAATCGACTTAAAGAAGAATCAAGCAAAAAAAGCTTTTTATTGATAAGAATTCTATTTTTTAGAGAAGGTAGAGCTAAAAGGCCGGATTTTTCTTTTGTATGTCAAACCGCCAGAAAGTTCTGTCATCTTATGTGAGGTTATGAAGGTATAGCTGGTGATAACTTACAACTACCTAAGTTCACTCAAAATTGTGATACGGTAATATGATATCACAAAAATTATACCCTGTTTCTTTCTTGGAATATCTTGCCAATCTACAAACCATTCACAGCAACAATTGATATGCAGATATCATATTTTTCTGGAGTATAGACCTACTTCTTGAACTTTCTCGTAATCCCAACAATACTGGTCAGACTAATCCCGAAAAAAAGCAATAATGTTATTGTGGATAAAAGACCAAGTTTCAAAGCTACCCAACTCATGCCTACAACGGGTAAAAGACTTATGCGAACCATCGCTCTTAGGCTGTCATGTTTTGCAATAAAATCGGCTATAGGTGGTGAATAGGTGTAGTAAAGGCGAACAAAACTATCACCTACATTATTGCCAAGCAAAAAACGATCCCGGAAATTACGCAGAATCCTGACATGTGGCGCCATCAACGATCCATAGGCTGCAGTCGCAATAAAGCATCCACCACCACCGACATCATCAACTACACTAAAAATACAGTCATATACTTCGTCAACTCCGATATCATCAGGTATACAACGTTTGATTTCAAGGCCATCTTTTGTAAATCCACAATTGCCAGACTCACAATCAGCATTAGTTTCGCACTCTTCACAAATATCTGCAGCAGAAGATATTGCTGCCAATGGCAGAAGGAAAAAAAGGCATAGGGTGAAAATGACCAGAACGTTTCTTTGACATCCTTTTCCTTTTATGCTCACCATCCTTATTTGAAAATTATTTTTTATCAAAATTTTTTCACCTAATCGATATTTTATAGGATATAGTGCCACTTGTGCTATCCAATTGCTCAACCATGACGTAGGTGTAATGTATTGATTGAAAAGGAGGGTGAGCTAAATTACAGATTTCTTGATAATCATCTAAAAGGCACCTCCCAATCGCAAAAAATGATGCGATTTGTTATAAGTGGTTAACCCTATTAACAACCCTTTAATAAAAGGAGGTGCTCAATGGAACTATACGCCGGATTAGATCTTCATTCAAGAAATACTTACATCGGTATTATGGACAAAACATTCAACCGCGTGTTCAAAAAAAGAGTTCCGAATCATCTTGAAAAAATCTTACAAACATTAGACCCTTTTCGGGATCAAATCAAAGGTTTTGTGGTTGAATCCACCTACAACTGGTACTGGCTGGTAGACGGCCTTATGGATGCAGGATATTCATCTGCTCATTTAGCCAATCCATCCGCTATCAAACAGTATGAAGGATTAAAGCACAGTGACGATCAACACGATGCATTCTTTCTGGCCCAACTTTTGATTTTAGGTATTTTACCCCAAGGGTATATTTATCCTAAAAAGGATCGGCCGGTGCGTGATCTGGCCCGGAAGCGGATGTTCTTAGTCCAGCACAAGACGGCTCATATTTTGAGCCTGCAATCGTTAATTCAGCG
>JAOUGB010000447.1 GCA_029857875.1 Desulfobacteraceae bacterium
GCAGTTTCGCCCAGGTTGTTGATGACAGGATAAGGGTTGAGTGCCTTTTCGCACCTCCGGACCCTCATCCTGAAAACATGTTTTGCAAGTGGCGCTTTTATATCGATTCATGAATTTACATACTCGAAATTTGAGTAAGGTGTTGCTAAATTACAAATTAAATAGCATAGTCATCATAAACGTCGCTTACAAATGTAACCCTTGTACCGCCGAAAGGAGGACCGATGTATTTACCAAAGACATATGAAGACTTTATAAAGAAATATCCGAATGTTTTGGAGTATTATCAGAAATTGGGCAAGTCATGCCGGGAAGAAGGCCCTTTGGATGAAAAATGCCAGGACCTCGTTAAGCTGGGTATTGCCATCGGCGCCAACTCCAGAGGTGCGGTCATGTCTTCCGTCCGAAAGGCTTTAGCGGCCGGCGCAACCTCCGACGAGATTCTCCATGCGGTTTTATTGTCCTTAACCACAACAGGATTTCCAAACATGATTGCCGCCATGGGGTGGGCCAACGAAGTGCTCGAAAAACATCAGACATAATGCCTTGATTTTGCACTGAATATCGCGCAATATCTGCGGGTTATAAAGCCGGTTACTGAAGTTTTCCGTGCTCCGCCAGATCTTCCAGTCCGCTAAGGTCTCTCAATATTATATTCCGGCCACTGGTATCGATCAAGTGCTGCTGGTTCATTTTCGTTAGAATCCGTGACAGGGTTTCAGGAATGGTACCCAGAAGGCTTGCCAGTTGACCTTTAGAAATATTTAAAGTGACAACATCGGTTCGACCCTGTTCCTGGCTCAAATATACCAGGTATGAAGCAAGCCGCCCTGGAACTTCCTTTAAGGAAAGATTTTCGATCTGAACGGTAAACTGGCGGAGCCGCATGGAAAGTACGCCAAGCATGTTCAGAGCAAGAGAAGGATTTTTGGAGATCAGGTCAATAAAAGCCGTCCTCGGAAAAAACAGGAGATGGCTTTTGAGAAGGGTTTGGGCATTGGCCGGAAATTTCCTTCCGGCGAAAACCGGAACTTCGCCAAAGGGATTCCCGGGTCCATAAATATGCAGAATATGTTCTTTTCCTTCAAAGGAAACTTTATAAATTTTTACTTTGCCGTCAGCAACAATATAAAAACCATTACAGTCGTCGCCCTCTAAAAAAATCGTCTTCCCCTTGTCGCAAAACTTGTCTACTGAAATCTGTCTAACGTCGTTCAACTGCTCTTCGGATAAACCGTTGAAAAGGGGTGCATCTGAAATAATCTGTAGAATTTTTTTCATGATTTTTTCTTTTTTCAAAAATTATCACGCTTTTTTGACTTAAGTCAAGGCGCTGGTTGTGTTTATCCTTTATCATGTGAATCAAAAGCTGGGAAAAAGTTGATATATCCATTTTTGGATACATCAAAAACCTGAATCTTAAAACAATCTTTTAATCGAATAAAAAAAGGAGGCCCATTATGTTTTGTTTTCAATGTGAACAAACGGCAAAAGGTGAAGGATGCACAAAAATCGGCGTATGTGGAAAGCAGCCGGAGGTTGCAGCCCTTCAGGATCTTTTGATTTATACGGTAAAGGGGCTGTCTCAGGTGGCGGTTGAAGGTCGAAACGTCGGCATCAAGGATACAGCCATCGACCATTTTACCTGTGAAGCTATTTTTTCCACATTGACCAATGTGGATTTTGATCCCGATCGATTCGTGGAACTGATCCACAAAACCGCAAATTTAAGAGATGAACTCAAGGCAAAAGTCTCATCAGCCGGCGGAAAGACCGATTTTCCGGAAGGACCGGCCAATTTCATACCCGAGGCAAATAGAGAAGGTCTTGTGGCCCAGGGAGAAAAAGTTGGCGTTAAATCCGATCCTGATATTAATCCTGACATTCTTTCGTTACAGCAGCTTTTGATATACGGTATCAAGGGGGTGGCCGCCTATGCGGATCATGCAAAGATCCTTGGAAAAACCGATGAAAGAATTTTTGTTTTTATTCATGACGCCATGGCTGCTACGTTGAACAAGGATCTCGGTGCTGACGATTATGTTGGGCTCGTTTTAAAATGCGGTGAAATCAACCTCATCGCCATGGAGATTCTGGATGCGGCAAATACAGGGGCATACGGCCATCCGGTCCCCACATCCGTCCCCCTGGGCGCTAAAAAAGGCAAGGCCATCCTGGTTTCAGGGCATGATTTAAAAGACCTGGAAGAGATCCTGAAACAAACCCAAGGAAAAGGAATTTATGTTTATACTCACGGTGAGATGCTCCCCTGCCATGGGTATCCTGAGTTGAAAAAATACGATCACTTCTATGGTCATTACGGCACTGCCTGGCAGAATCAGGCCAAAGAGTTTGCTGCGTTTCCGGGAGCAATTTTAATGACCACCAACTGTATTCAGAAACCCAAAGATTCATATGAAGATAACATTTTCACCACCGGTCTGGTGGGCTGGCCCGGGGTCACCCATATTGCCGACAAAAATTTTGCCCCTGTTATCGAAAAGGCTTTAGAATTGCCCGGATTTACGGAAGACACCCAGGGCAAGTCCGTGATGGTCGGGTTTGCCAGAAATGCGGTCATGGGCGTTGCAGGCACGGTGATTGAAGCGGTGAAGAACAAAGCCATCCGTCATTTTTTCCTGGTGGGCGGGTGCGACGGCGCCAAGGCGGGACGCAATTATTATACGGAGTTTGTGGAAAAAGTGCCTGAAGATTGTGTGGTCCTGACCCTTGCCTGCGGCAAATTCCGCTTCTTTGATAAGGATCTTGGAGATATCGGCGGGATTCCGAGACTTCTCGACGTCGGCCAGTGCAACGACGCCTATTCTGCCGTTCAGATTGCATCGGCTCTGGCGAACGCTTTTGAATGCGGGGTGAACGACCTTCCGTTGTCCATGATCCTTTCGTGGTATGAACAAAAAGCCTGCGCGATTCTCTTGAGCCTGCTTTATCTTGGGATCAAGGATATCCGACTGGGTCCGAGTCTGCCGGCTTTTGTTTCGCCGAATATCCTCAACGTTCTGGTGGAAAAGTTCAATATTATGCCGATCAAGACACCGGATGAGGACCTTAAGGCAATTTTAGGATAATTTTTTCTCGACAGGATTCACAAGATGATTAGAGTATGTCTCGTGAATCCTGTTAATCCTGTCAAAAAATTGATCATAGGAGGAAAAAAATG
>JAOUGB010000448.1 GCA_029857875.1 Desulfobacteraceae bacterium
TTTACGGTCTGGTTGAAGAAACGCCCTTTTTTATCAAGATGGACGGGGAAAAAGAGGTACAAGGAAAAAACGGTTTAACCCAGGGCCAGATATTTATCTTAGACCAAAAATCCGCGGGAGGAATAGGTGGTATTACAGCCATGTATTATGACCGAACGCCGGTTATCCTCCATGAAAAGGATATAAAGTATACCGAAATTACTTCAAGAGACATCGACCGCCAGGATTTTCCCCATTATTTTTTAAAGGAGATTTCAGAAGCGCCAGTTTCTGTGGAAAAAACCCTTCAGAACCGGTGGAAAATCATGCATGATGATGTGAATCGATATTCGATAATCCTGAATGAAACCATATTCCCGGAAACACTGCAACAGGCGCTTCTTGATAAAAAGATACGACGCATCTTTTTTGTCGGCCAGGGGACTGCCGGGGTGGCTGCACTGGCATGTTCAGACATTCTGAATTACTATATGGATGATTCATCCTTTTATATTGGTGCACTGAAAGCATCGGAACTCAGCGGATTTAAACTGAGTGATAAAGAGAATAAACACACGATGGCAGACGCCCTTGTCATTGCCATAAGCCAGTCCGGAACAACAACAGATACCAATCGTGCCGTTGAAATGGTAAAAGAACGGGGTGCTTACACGTTGGGTATCGTCAACCGAAGGGATTCCGATATTACCTTCAAGGTTGACGGCGTTATGTATACCAGCAGCGGCCGTGATATCGAGATGTCTGTGGCTTCCACAAAAGCGTTCTATTCACAGGTCGTTGCCGGCGCGATTTTAGGGCTTAAAATTGCCGGACTTATGAAGCGAAGACAGAACGACTTTATTTCAGCGGAAATAAAACAGCTTCTCAAGCTGCCCGATCACATGAGAACGATTCTATCCATGCGAAACCAGATTGGGAACTCCGCCAAAAGGCTTGCCACAACCAAGACATATTGGGCTGCAGTGGGTAGCGGACCCAACAAGGCGGCGGCGGATGAAATCCGGATCAAACTGAGTGAACTGTGCTATAAAACGATTTCCTCGGATTTTATTGAAGATAAAAAGCATATCGATCTTTCTTCAGAACCCCTGATTATTGTTTGTGCGGCAGGCACAAGGGGAACCGTTATCGGCGATATCATAAAGGATACCGCCATATTTCAAGCCCATAAAGCAGTACCGGTGGTCATTGCCGATGAGGGTGAAAACAGATTTGAACCTTATGCAGCGGATGTCTTTTATGTTCCATTGATCAGTGAACATTTTTCGCCCATTTTAAACACGCTGGTGGGCCATATCTGGGGATACTATGCAGCCGTGGCCATTGATGAAGCTTCGCGGTTCCTTTACGCCTTCAATAAAGATGTTCAGAACACAGTGGATGATTATTCAAAAAAGAATATGGACGTTTATGAACTTGTTTTGGGAAAATTATTTCGGGAGAAAATCGCTGTGTTTTATAAAGAATTCAGAAAAAGAAAAGCTGCCAGAGGTTTTCCAACGGCCATGGGGCTTGAAATGGCGGCAGATCTAACGCTTTTGCTTAAATATTTATCGGGCCGGCTGCCCATATCTGATTTTGAAATCGATTTCGGGAAAAAGGGTACGGCCCTGAACATGCTGAACAAATTGTTTGAGTGTCTGGGAGAATCGATTAACTGTATGTCTCGTCCTGTGGATGCCATCCGACACCAGGCCAAGACCGTTACTGTGGGGACAAGCCGAATCAGCGAAAAGCTGGAAGGCATACTGTTCGATACATTGGTTGAATACAACATCAGCACTCCCCGGCTTATTAACAGGAATATTCTCGTCCTTAAAAATCTACAGGAGATCGTTGCCGATATTCAAGGGGCCATTTTGTATAGAATCGACGGGTTGAATGTTCTCGGCGAACCGACAGAGGAGACAACCATTGAAATCATTAGAAAAGAGGGTGTGTTAAAACCGATTCCATCCCGAGTCGAAACTGACAATTTACTCAAGGGGACCAAGAGAATTATTGTTAAGGAAGGGAATGTCTATATCGGCATCGGCCGAAAAGATGACCGCAGCATTATTGTTATCCCGATTATATCCACGTCTCATGATATGCCGAATATAATTGAAAATATTCTCCTATTAAATATATCGTTCAAAGAAAATGTGCCCCTTGCCGTTAAAATAAAGGCCCTTGGCGGGAAATATGAACGGATTAAAAATATTGTTCAGGAAAACAGTGTGAAGTGGGATGATCAGCATCTTGAACTTGTGGAGATGAAGGCGCTTTTTGGAATATCAGCAGAAAAAGTTGGTGAATTTATCGTATCTCGTGTCAATCACTCAAAAACCTAACGCGGACTTTATTTAGTCATAAAAAACCTGGTCATCTATGCCAGGTCAGAAAGTTATGGCCCTGCCTGAAGAACCGCTGGAAGAGTTTTGAAGTGAACTAAAGTTTAAAGTGAGCTAAAGTTAAGGAATTCTGCCAATTATAAAAAATCAGCGGAGCGAAGCGACACCATAACTTTAGGCACTTTAGATCACTTTAGACACTTTCAACTTGTATGGCTTTAAATTAAACAGCCCTTTTCAGGGGTTATATCAAAGCCGGGTCCTCTGGGCCCGGATTCTTTTATATTTCATAGACGATATGGGATTTTCCGATTTAATCTGATGGTTTTCAGGTCGATCCGCGTATCATAGACCAGAATTTCGACACCATGTTTTAAAGCCTGTCTCAGTTCTCTTCCGTAAGCAGGATCGATATGATCGGCGGGTTGAAAAATTTCTGCGTCCATTCGTTGTATGACATAAAATATCACACAGCGAAACCCTTTGGAAACAAGGGAAGAAAGTTCAACCAGGTGTTTGAGCCCTCTTGATGTTACTGCGTCCGGAAAACATGCAACCCCTTCTTTTACCAGAGTGCAGTTTTTAATTTCTATATAGCATCGATTTCCATCTTCACTGCTTAAAAAAATATCGAGCCGGGTATTATCGGAGGTTTTAACCTCTCGTGCAATGTGGTCGTATCCGTTAAGATCTGATACCAAACCCGCCTCAATGGATTCTGCGACCAGCCGGTTAGGGATCAAAGTATTGATACCGACTATCGATGTGGGCATTTCAATGAGTTCCCATGTGTATTTCAGTTTTCGTTTGGGATTATCATGAGAAGACAGATGAACCGGACGGCC
>JAOUGB010000019.1 GCA_029857875.1 Desulfobacteraceae bacterium
TTGTTTTTGTAATCAGTTTCTGTGAGAGTCTGTAAAATGGGCATTTTTTCAAAAAGAGTAATACTCAAAATCTGTAAAATTGTGTAGAGACTCAAGTCTAAATTCATCCGTTTCTTTTTTATGGCTGCAACAAACTAAAACGCTATGAATTGTTGGAGTGTATCACGAGATAAGTAAGAATTTGCATACTCGCTATATTTTTTTCAACTAGTTTTCCAGATACCTTACAACTATCTACTTTTACATGAAATAGAGATAGGTCATATAGGTATCTCAAAAATAATGCTCATTAAAATTTTATGACAGCCTGCCCAAAAATCCTTTTTTATGCATACCAAATTGTTGTGATATGTTCAATTCCGGGTGGCAGGTAATGATGAGATATAAATTTTCCATTTTGGGTAAAAGCTGTCTATATGACATCAAATAAGGCTGAGTTTGAAATAGAGCAGAATCATTGGGTAATTAGACGATCCAGAATCAGCCCGTGAAAACTTTCTTTTCCGGCAGAGGAGAAGAACCAACCCAGATGGGTAAGGCACATGAAACAAATAGCTACCCGCCAGCTATACCCTGCAAACCAGCTGAATTCATCTGACGGAGGACCCAAATGGCCGCATCCTTTAACAGCGGTGAAACATCCGATTTCAAAAACGATGCCATGCGGATTGGCAAACGTATGCTGGTGGGCCCCCTGGATGCTGATGCGGTCATCAGGACTCGCGAGGATGTTTCGGCATTGACGGCATCGGATATATTCCTCTTGCTCCAGTATTTCCTCTTCGGTTTCGTCTTCAACCACACTTACTGGCATGTCATCGTCTTGATTTTCAGGCGGAACACGAAACAGATAAGAGAAATCCGGATAAGATGGAGTCATTTTTAACCTTCTTTGGATTTGGTTCGCTTTGCCATTTACCGGTATGTCTGGTTCAGATTACAATGTTTTCGGATAGATTTCAATATGGTGTTTCCTATTCACTCAATTTCATCCGCCTCGTTGGGCATGATGCCCTTTATCCAGGGAACGTTTCTATAATACCCTTGAAAATATATCAATTCTATATTAACTTGGATTAATATGCATCACGATTCATTAGGATTGTGCCGTTTAAAGCAGCCACGATGGCTTAGACAGGGTTTAATAAAGGAACATTGCCAGAAATGAACACACCGACGATCGTTGTAACGCTATTAGTATTCTGGCTGGTAATGGGTTTGGGTTTTCTTTCTAAATATGTAACCGCTCGGAATAAAGGGAAGACCCGGTATGAAGCCTGGACCTCTTATGAAGGATTGTTGTTTATCTCAAGCATCGCTATACCATTGATCGTGTTGCTGTATAGATCTTTATCGGGTTGATTGTCTAAATGAAACGCTCAATTTAGGTGAAATTAAGTTTCATCATTAACCTCTTGTACATCATCGTCGGGCAATTCCAGAATTTTTGCTGTTGATTCCAGCGGCATTTCCTCCACCGCCCGCAGCCTGCGCTCCATGGCACGGGTTCTTGCACCGGTTTGATCTATGGTATTCGAAGCGGTATTCAACTGCCTCTTGACCTTGCTTAAAACATCTCCGAATCTCCCAAATTCTGTTTTGACTGCCGCAAGGATCTTCCAGACTTCACTGGACCGCTTTTCTATGGCCAATGTGCGAAAACCAATGCGCAAACTGCTCAAAATTGCCGACAGCGATGTGGGCCCGGCGATCACAATCCGATAGTCCTGCTGAATTTTTTCTACCTGACCCGGCTGCCGAAGGACTTCTGCATAAAGCCCCTCTGTTGGCAAAAACATTATAGCAAAGTCGGTGGTTTTCGGTGGTTCGATATACTTATCACGAATCTCTTTTGCAGAACTGTGAACGGAGCGGATGAGCGCGGCCGTGGCCCGCTGTAAGGCATCAACGTCGGCAGCATCGGCAGCCTCCACAAGCCGCAGATAATCTTCCTGGGGAAACTTTGAGTCAATGGGCATCCAAACACAGGATTCAAGGGAATCGTCTTTTCCGGGCAGCCGGATGGCATATTCAACACTCTCTTGTGATCCGGCTTTAATATTTATATTTTTATCATATTGATCCGGGGTCAATATTTGTTCTAAAAGTGCACCGAGTTGGACTTCTCCCCAGGTACCCCGTGCTTTAACGTTTGTGAGAACTCTCTTTAAATCACCCACCCCTGTGGCAAGATTTTGCATCTCTCCCAAGCCATGCTGAACAGCATCAAGGCGTTCACTGACAAGCTTGAAGGATTCTCCAAGTCGTTTTTCAAGGGTACTTTGAAGTTTTTCATCCACCGTTTGGCGCATTTGATCGAGCTTCTTTTCATTATTTTCCTGCAGATATTTTAGCTGTGTGTCAATGGTGCTTCGAAGTTTTTCGATGCCTGCTGTATTCGATTCGGTCAGTTCCTGAATACGTTTGGCAATGGATTCAAGTTGATCGTTTTGTGATTTACCCATTTCACCGATGGTTTTCACCGTGGTGTCCACGATATTCTTTTGACTTGCAGATACTTCTTCTCTCAGATCCCTTGCGCTCTTTGCGGATTCTTCGCGCCCGAAACGCAGTTCATCGCGGACCGCCTGTTCAATTTTGGAGCCCCCATCTGATCTCATCCGTATCAGTGCGAAAATCAACAGTAGCGCACTGATGGCCAGTAAAACGAACCGCGCCCAAATGAACATATCCGTTACGATAGAGAATCCTCCATTTTAAGAAAGCGAGCTTAGCGCTTTGAAAAAAATTTAAATTAGCGAATGGTGGGTTTTGAAACAGCCTCTTATGAAAGTAGTACAAAACATTACAAAGAAAATCAACCTTGGAACACGTTCGGCTGCACAATACCGGTAATTTTAGATGAAGTATCGGAAGAGCGCAGAGAGGCAATTTTCCAACAGGGCTGGAACAAAAGGGGCAGTTTGGGCGGATTGATCGAGCTGGTCAATGGGAAAGCGGTGAAAAACGTTTAATGGGTTTGACTAAATACAGATCGACAAAAAACAGATATCCCCCCAAACCATTTGGCTGGTTGAGAAATAATCTGCCGAACCTTCCTGTCTACTCAAATAGAAAATAAGGTTCTTTATCCTTTTTTTCTTTTAACATGTCGCGTATTTTTCGCAATGTGTCCGAATCGGCCTGACGAATTAATCTTGCAAGTTTATCGCGTTCATCTGACATGTCTTCGGTTATATCTTCTTTACCTTCCCACTCTACCTCCAAAATTTTACACGTCGTTTTAATCAGATTAGTTGTGGAAATCGGTTTATCCAATATAAATTTTGGACGCACATTCGCTGTCAAGGCCATAAATTCCTTAATCTGGTCGCTACCCATGTCATCACGGGCATGAGCGGTGATGATAATGATGGGCAATTTGGCCCACTTTTTTTGTTTTCTCAGCTCTCGAATAACCTTGATCCCGGGCATTCTCGGCATCACCATATCGAGGGTCATTAAATCAGGAGAAAACGCTTCAACCTTTTCAAGGGCATCTATGCCGTCAACAGCTGTTTCGACGATAAAACCGGCATCTTCTAAACAGGCCGCTAAAAAATTACGAACATCCGGTTCATCATCCACGACTAGAATTTTTTTTTCAGATGCTTGTGCCATTTTTTGATCTCCTTTATTTAATAAAATTATCTTTTTAATGTGATAATATTTGTACAATCAATTTCATCATTTGTTTCGGATCAATCGGTTTGTAAGAAATGCCCTCTGGAGGTACAAGTTCCTCGAGTTCATCAAGAAATATCTCCAAGAATTCGTCGACGCCGGCTTGGCTTTGTTCATCACCACACCCAATTTCAACAGCACATTACAATCTGGGTTTACTATTATTTATTTTTGGCAAACGCCTTCGTGGAAGTCTGATGCTGAACGTTGTTCCTTTTCCGGGCTTGGATTTCAAATCTATCGTTCCACCATGCTCGTGAACAATTTTCTTGGTCATCAACAGTCCCAAGCCGGAGCCTCCCAAACCCTTTGTGGTAAAAAAGGTTGTAAAAACCTTACGCTTTACCTCATAGTCCATACCACATCCGTTGTCAGCCACTTCATATATAATTGTATTATACTCCTCAAAAGTTCGAACCGTTACATAACACGAGTTTTCGTCACTCATCTGACAGGCATCAATAGCATTACCCACAAGGTTTGTCAGGCATTCGTGCATGCTTTCAAAATCAATGGGAGCCGGAGCGATATCACCTATTTTTTCGTATGTAAGCGTTATACCCAGTTTATCGGCTTTGACGGCATATAAATCGACAACTTCTTTTGCGATTTCAGCAGGATCACAAAGTTTGGCTTGGATTTCACGGCCTTTTGAGAAGCTTAAAAATGCTTTTACAAATACGGAAACCCGTTCGATGTTCCGTGCCAACATTTCCATGCCTTTTTGAATACGGTCGATATTTCCTTGTGCCAAACCTGTTTTCAGCATATACATACCGCCTTCAAGGGCAGTATTAAGATTCTTAATGCCATGAGCCAGTCCAGCAACCGTATGCCCAACAGCCGATAGGCGTTCGGCCTCAAGCTTTTCTCTTTCTAGCTGTTTGATTTCCCTTAGATCCTGAACTGAAAAGGCCATACCGATTGATTTGTCGTCAACCATCAGCTTGTTGCCCACCAGACGTACCGGAAAAGGATCGCCGTCAATTGTTTTAACCTTCGCCTCCGGCAGATAAACATGTTCGCGCTGGTCGAACACCTTGGCCAAAAAATCTTTAGGGAGCATGGCGGTAAAATTTTCTCTCGAAACCACTTGGTTATCCTTGATTTTAAAAAATTTTCGAGCCGCCGGATTGAAAATAGTCACTTTCCCCTTTTCATTCACCGCAAAGATGCCGTCCATGGAAGTTGAAATAATGGTATTCAGATACGTATTCGCAAATTTCAATCCATCCTGCAGTTTCATCGTTTCTGTAACGTCAACAGCCATCTCCATTACAACATCAAAACTGCCGTCTTTGCGTTTCAGCGGTATGGTAATCACATGTAAATGAAGGGGCTGTTCTTCTTTGGATTTCCAAGCGTGATGCCCGGTGTGTATTTGGCCGTCTTCGAACGTTTGTCTGGCCGTACATTCACGACATTTGTGTTTCAACCCTTTGAGTGTTTCGAAACAGAATTTGCCTTCCGGATTGCCGAGGGAATCTTGAAGCCGTTTATTCGCCTTTACGATTCGAAAATTTCTGTCAATGAGTAAAATGTTACACGGAACCTGGTCAAAGAGAATTTGATGCTCATCTCGAATCTGGGCTGCTTCTGTAATGTTGGTGAAAATATGGACGATGTAAGGAAAGTTACCATCTTCGTCCACGATAGGCGTTGAGTGCTGTAAGTAATTTATATGCCTTCCGTTTTTGTCATATCCCACTTCCTCGTTTACACGGGGAATGCCGTCTGTAAAGGTTAATGTACTTTCACAGTGAGCGCACATTTCATTTTCGCTCTTGTAGGCGTTGTAACATTTAAGGTTTTTCCAATCGCCGAACAATTGTTCAAAAGTGTTGTTGGCATAAACCAGATTATACTCTGGATCGATTATGGCGATTCCCAAAGGGATGGTTTCAATCAATTGTAAATTGACCCATCTTTCAAGATCAGATGCCGGTGCATTTTTTGTTGTTTTTTTTGTCATCTGACTTGCCAATTATGTTTTTTATCTTCAACAGACGGTTGTCCAAATGAATATCTTTTTGAGCGCTTATGGAAACGTTTTTTATTTATAAATCTTGACAAAGAGAAGGATGTTTGATTCCGACTGTTTGGGCAAAAGAACGTGTTCTCGAATTGCCCCAAACGAGCCTTAGATGTATCAAAAACGTTTCAGAAAAAGTCCTTCATTTAAATTTTTGTCGATCGATAACAACGAAACCTGTGTTTATATTCATTTATAACAAGCAACTTTAAAACACAAGAAATACTTTTAAATGATTGATATTTAATCATATTTAGATTGCAATGTGATTAATCTGAAACTTTTTGCTTGACAAGGTATTTTTTTTTACACTATATCATACTAAAACTATATATATTAAGTTAATCTATATTTCAACCATTATTTTTAGGCGTATGAAACTTACAAAAAAAACCCGCTATGGAACGCGATTGTTGCTCGATTTGGCCCAACATCAGGACGAAGGTGCTGTTCAAATGAGGGACATTTCAATTCGACAGAATATTTCCGTTAAATATCTCGAGCAGATCATCCGTCCTCTTAAAAAAGCCAAGTTTGTCAAGAGCTTTCGTGGACCTAAAGGTGGTCACATGCTGGCAAAAAAACCGGAAGAAATTACCTTGGGCGACATCACACGACTGTTTGAGGATCAGTCTGAACTTGTTGACTGTATCAGTGAACCCGAAATGTGCCCAAAGAGTGATGATTGCGTGGTGCGACTGGGTTGGCAAAAAGCCACTATCGCACTTTACAAAGAATTAGACTCCATTTCCATCGCAAATCTGTTGAAGAGGAAAAATTCAATCACTAATTCCCTCTGACCGATGTTGTCTGACAACCGCGATGATTTGGGCTTTGATTAAAAAGAAATATCATTTAAGGAGGTTTATATGAAAAAAATTGTTATTTTGGGTTCAGGTGCCGGTGGGACGATGATCGCCACCAAGCTGCGCAAAGAATTGCTTGATCGGGAGTGGCAGATTACGGTGATCGACAAGGATCCGATGCACCACTATCAGCCCGGATGGTTGTTCATCCCTTTTGGGATTTATACGCCTCAAGACTGCGTAAAGCCTAAAGCTGATTTTATTCCGACGGGAGTTGATTTTGTTGTGGACGAGATCGTCAATGTCGACCACGAAAAAAAACAGGTCAAGACCAAATTGGGGCACTACGATTACGACTGGCTGGTCATTGCAACAGGATGCAGGATCATGCCGGAAGAAACCGACGGCCTGATGGATGACTGGAGAGGCGACGTCCATGACTACTATTCACTGGATGGTGCCATGGCGCTTTATAAGAGATGGAAATTCTTTAAAAAAGGACGGGTGGTGCTCAACATCGCCGATATGCCCATCAAATGTCCTGTCGCGCCCCTGGAGTTCGTGTATCTCGCGGACTGGTTTTTTAGAGATAATGGTGTTCGGGACGACATCGAAATAGAACTTGTCACGCCTTTGGGCGGTGCTTTCACCAAGCCCGTGGCGTCAAAGGTCCTTGGGGATGTCTGCGGCAAAAAGAACATCAAGATCACGCCCAACTGGGCGATTGACCATGTGAACGCGGGTAAAAAGACCATCGAATCCGTGACGGGCGATGAGATTCCCTATGACCTTCTTATTTCCATTCCGCTGCACTCCGGTGCACAGACCATCATAGACAGCGGTCTCGGCGACCCCATGGGGTTTGTCAATACCGAAAAAGGGACCTTGAAGGCGGCAGACTTCGACAATATCTATGTGATCGGTGACGCAACCAATGTACCCACCTCCAAGTCCGGTGCGGTGGCGCACTACCAATCCGACATTGTTGTAGAGAACATCCTTCTCGAGATAGAGGGGCAAGCACCCAAGCCTGAATATGACGGGCATTCAACGTGATTTATAGTCTCGAGCCATGGTATGGCTTATCTGATCGATTTTAGTTACGACACGGAGCCCCTTGCCGGAAAGTTTCCTTTTCCCGGTCTCGGGCCTTTTTCTCTTTTAGGTGAAAGTCAATCAAACTATATGGGCAAAATGATGTTCAAGTGGGTATACTGGAATATGATGTTGAAGGGTTTTGAATTACCCCTTGAACCCCAATTCAACATGGCTGGCAAGTTGCGTCAGAGTTTCTAAAAAAGGAGGCACCATGACGAATGAAGAATTGATTCTTGAGCGACTGGATCGCATTGAAAGACGGATTGCCCCTTTGTCTGAAACCGCCATGAGTATGACGGAATTTAAAAATGATTTGATGACAATGGCGCAACCGGTTTCCAAATCGTTAATCAATGATCTGAAAAGTGTAGAGTCCGCTTTTCAGTTGGAAGATCTGGGGGCCCTGTCCAAGAGGATGCTCAGAAGTGTCAAACACATTATTTATGCCTTGGATCAACTGGAAAATATTATCGACTTTGTCACAACCATAGAACCCGTGCTCAGACTGACGGTTCCTCAACTCATCGCGTATCTGAATGGCTTGGAAGAAAGGGGTGTCTTCCGCATCATTAAGGCGACGTATGATATTCGGGCCAAGATAGCGACAGCTTATACCGCTGAGGACATCGAGCAGATCGGAGACGGTCTTGTCGCCTTGCTCGGCGTCGCCAAAAAGCTTTCCGATCCCCAGCTCGCAACGCTGCTGGAAAACCTCGCCGAAGTGGGCGCAAGCGTGGATCTGACCAAAAGTAAAGATGTCGGTCCATTCGGGTTTTTCTCTGCCTGCTCAGGACCGGAAAGCAAAAGAGGGCTGGGTGTTTTATTGGAGTTGACCAAAGCAATGGGTGATCTGAAAACCAATAGCCTTACATCTCAGATTGAGCAGTAAGGGGCGGACAAGCCTCGTAGTTAAAGGATCGTAAAGAAAGAACAGAATTGAAGCTTCTCCGCCCTAAAGGGCGGAGGTTCTGCCTTACAGCAGTGCTTCGCGCCCGGGTAAGGATTTAATATAGCTCCCTTCACCCCCTCCTAAAGGACGTGGCTTGGAGGGAGCAATCCGGGCTTTTATTCATTTTGGCTGTCTAATGTTACAAAAAAAGTGTGATTATCGAATACTTCTTCCCTGCCGGGTCGGTTGGACATCGAATCACTGTAAAAATCCTCCAGCTGCCGTACGATCCGCTTAAGATTTTCGATGCTTATCAATTGCGCAATATCTTTGATTGAATTCATGTGCTCCGGAGGTTGATTTTCAAGAATTTCATATGCATCTTCAAATTCATCTGCCGCAAGCTGTGACGTCAAAATGATGTAATCATCCACCTGCCGTTTCGAACCTTTTAGTTCCGGTCTTTTTAGGAGAGATTCTTTCATGATCTTTCCAATCAAAAACATGATGTCCTTTACTTCTTGGGCTTTAAAGCCATCAATATAGCGTTTGAAAGCAATTTCTCTGGCATAGATCGGTATGATGGACCTGTCTCTGCTTCTAACTGTAGCGGCAACCAATTGATAGTTCAAGGTAATATACCATATGAGAAGTTCAGGATACATCTTCCGGTAATTTGGAAAACGGTGTTCATTCTCCGGCTTTATCACTTCTTGTATAATTTGATCGACCAAAGATTCACGCAACTCACTGAGAATATCATAAATCTCAGTACTTTTTCTGAATGCAACCTTCTTAATAAGGACTTCATTACGAAAGGTCCAATTGTTTGGATGGCTGTTCATTTTTTCAGTCAAAAATAATAGACGCCGGAGGATATGATAGCGTGGCGTCGGCTTCCAGTTCAAAGCCGTGTATGTTGCGGAAGCATCCACACTTAACTTTTTATCGATATATCCTACCATCCATGGTTGCTCTAATGTTTTCTTTCCATTAAGCCAACCCAAGAACGAAATGATAATCAACCCCAGCGCTGCTAAGGGTTTAGGCATTCGAAAGGGCTTAATATCACCTCCGAAATAGTATCTTGTAGCAGTTTTAAAAAGCTCATTATGGGAAACGCTCCCCTGAGGACTGGCGTTATATACTCCCAGATATGGCAGGGTGTCGCTGGTCTCGATAATCCGAAGAAAGAGTTTAATAGCATCCTTGATATGGATATAAGGTATGGCTGATTCCCCCCGGCCGGTCAGAATCCTAGACGTGAACCTCTTTCCCGACAGCCAGTAATTTAGAAGCATATACAGCATAGGATATTCACACCAGTCACTATATACGGCTGCAAGCCGGATAATTGAACATGGAAAGACTTTCGCATATTTTTGTATGATTTCTTCTTCTTTTCTTTTGCATCGTGCATAAGGAAAATCCGCATCAATAGGACTCTTTTCAGTCAATACATTATTGAGGGCAGGGAATTTGTAGGCGGCTACCGAACTGGAAAAAATAAAACGCTTAATTCCCAGCGATTTTGACATATCAAGAACATAGCGTGTGCCGGTCACATTAATCTGCTCATATGCAGGATTTTCTTTCATGGTGAAGTCGTAATACCCGGCCAGGTGCAAAACATATTCCGCCCCACCATGATCTTTGATATACTTCAAGGCATTCAGTAAATTTTTTTGGTTTGTTATATCCAACTGAAGCCAGTGTATATTCTTATGATACGGTATGCCCACCTCTTTTTGGCTGCGGCGTGCAATGCAAAACAGGCGGAATTTTTCAGATACGGCGATGACAAAATGCCTTCCAATAAAACCGGATGCTCCGGTAACCACGATCCCCGGTAATATTTCACTCATTTTTCACACCCAATGCTGCAAGTTTTTTTGAACGAAGATAGTGCTGAAACGCCAAAAAAATCATGAGTCCCATCGAACCGTCGCCGATTCCAGATAAAAAGACAATCCATTTAAATTCAGCGATAAAACAATACATCACCAAAAAGAGCGTTGCGACCGCCTTTATGAAAATAGAAAGTACAATGAAATGATGGTATTTTTCAATATGGGTTGCTCCCATTAAATAGACAACGAACATAATAAGATGAAAAACACCACCCTGGGCAGGAAAAAAATGATCACAATCAGGATTGAACCCTGCAAACTCCATAAGGACGGCTGGTTGAGCAATCAATGTTAGGCCAAATGCGAGGGAATGGATTGCTACCAACACTAACACCGCTGAAAGCAGCTTGTCAGGATGATTAAATAATGCTTTTTTATAGCCACCATGCATAGGGTTCTATATTCCAATAAAATAAGGGCACGTAAATCATACTTCTGTAGATTTATTCTATGCCATAGGACCTCAATTTTCTTCGAAGCGTGTTCAAGCCGATGCCAAGAAGTTTTGCAGACTGGGATTTGTTCCCACCTGTCCGTTTATAGACATCGATAATGTGAGATTTTTCGAGTTGTGCAAGGGGCGCAATTTTTTCAGATGCCGAAGGGACTATGCATTTTGAAATGGATTTACGCTGCTTTAAATGTGCAGGAAGGACATCGGATGAAATAATTCCTCCCTGTGCCAGGTTCACTGCCGACTGAAGGATCGATTTGAGTTCCCGAATATTTCCAGGATAGTCATATTCCATGAGTAAGCATCTGGCTTCTTGGTCAAATGCGGCATCTTTTTTCGTGTACTCTTTTATAAATTTATCTGCCAAAAGTGGAATATCCTCTTTTCTTTCCCTCAAAGGCGGCAAATGAAGCCATCCACCCCTGATACGGTAATATAAATCTTTGCGAAAAGCCTTTTTGGCCATAAGTTTTTCCAGATCCTCATTGGTGGCTGCGATGAATCGAACATCTGCTTTTTGCTGGTTGCTTGTTCCCAACTTAAAGTATTCTCCATCCTGTAAAAATCGCAACAGCTTACCCTGAAGTTCAGGTGCCAGGTTGCCGATTTCATCCAGAAATAGGGTTCCGCGATGGCTATATTCCAGATAACCCCTGCGGCTGTCTTCAGCACCTGTGAACGCTCCCTTGGTGTGACCGAAAAATTCCGCTTCGAACAGGCTACCGGTGAGCGATGCCATGTTGACCGGTGTAAAGGGGAAACGAGATCTGGGGCTGGCGGCATGAATGGCCAACGCAAGAAGTTCTTTACCGGTTCCGCTCTCACCTGTAATTAGAAGCGGAACATCACTTCCGGCGTGAAGTTCCGCTTCCTTTAAGATTCTTAATACCTTTGGCGAGCGTGTAAGGATTGGCTTAAAAGGTTCGGCATTTTTAAGCCGGGGCAGAGCCGGGCTTTTTCCGATATCCAGAATATCCAAAAGTCGTTTTTTTTCCAAAGCCCGCTTCATCGAAAAAATAAGATCTGCCTGGGATACCGGCTTTAAAAGATAGTCATATGCCCCTTTTTTCAGACATTCTACGGCAATTCGGGCTTCGTTAACGGCGGTGACCATAATACACTCTGTTCTAGGGCTTATATTTTTTATGATTTCAAGAAGATCGAGTCCGTCTATGCCCGGCATGGTCATGTCGATCAGGGCAATATCGAAATCTTCTCCTTTTTCAAATAAGGATGCGACATTTAGCGGGTTATCTTCCGTACGAATATTTTTAAAACCCGATTTTAAAAGATGTCCTTTCAAGATTTCAAGAAAGTCGAGATCGTCATCAATGACAATGATTTTATTGTCCATATCTTTTTTCTCTTTACCCTATCGCCATATATTTTCATAAAACGATACTATTCCAAAAAGTACCATGCCAAAACGGCATGGTTTGTTTCAAATGATGCACTGACCTCTTTTCCAAATGTACCATATTCCAAATTGGCACAATAGCCAAGTAGAAACAAATTCATAAAAACGTAACCGCTTCAAACCATCTGGCACTTATTCAATTGATATAATTATGTTTATTTATCATCTTTTTTAGCTGTCATATTCCGGCACGATTGTTGCTCATGTATGGTCAAAAAGGGGCGTTTTTCAAAGGTCTCGCCGCAGGGTCACAGAGGACGCAGAGAAATGTTTTTAACATCCCGCGCTTACCATTAATTAGACCTATCCTGTGAGAGCCCTGACAGGGCCTTCGCAAAGGGAAACGCTACGGGTCGTATGAATGGAAAGCAAAAAAAACCTCCCCATTGAGGAAGATTGAATTTGATGCCAAAAATATTAACAAAGGTTAACCACTTACGAAAAGACCCACATTGCAGTCAGCCTGCACCCTTTTCCTTTAGTCCACATCCCCGAGCGGCAAGGGAAAAGCCACTTGTCTCTGCGTCCTCTGAGACTCTGCAGTAAAAGAGAACGACGTGTTTGTATAAAAATTTCATTCTTTGCTTTGAGTTTTTGCCAATTCAAGCTGCTTTTTGTCAAAAAGATCGGAGGTAATCATATGCAATTAAAGCGCAAATTCGATGCAGGGGAATTTGCCGTCCTTGCGGAAATGGAGCCCCCAAAAGGGGTGGATGTCTCCACAATGGTGACTCATGCCAAGAGAGTTAAAGGAGAGGTGGATGCCTTTGTGGTACCTGAAATGAGCAATGCCGTCATGCGGATGAGTTCCCTTGGAGGGGCAGTTATTCTGCAAAGTAAGGGGATGGAAACAGTGATACAGCTAAACTGCAGAGATCGAAACCGGATCGCTCTCCAGGCGGATCTCCTGGCAGCTTTTGGATGTGGTATCACCAATGTCATGGCGGTTACCGGAGAAGATCCCAGCTATGGAGACCACTTTCAGGCAAGATCAGTGTATGACATTGACCTTTTGGGACTCCTCGGGGCGATTAAGGGGCTCCAGGAGGGAAAAGACATGGCCGGAATCGAACTTTCCGGCGCTCCTGAGTTTCTGGTTGGATCAACTGTGAATGCAGGCGCCAAAGGAAAATCTACTGAATTGGTCATTGAAGAAATGAATAAGGAAATTG